>JAGVYP010000067.1 GCA_018303205.1 Candidatus Woesearchaeota archaeon | reverse complement strand
ATTATGTAGGTTTATTTTATCCTGAAGTAGATTTAACGGGAATAGACATAAACGATGAATTCTTAAGATCTGCAAGAGAAAGATTCGGTGAATACGGATGGACTTTTCTGAGAACAGATGCTGTGAATTTTAATTTAGGTCGAACATTTGATTTTATACTGGCAAGTTCTGCTTACCACCATATAGAAGACAGAGAAAAAATAAAATTTTTACAATCTATAAGAAATCATTTGTCAGAAGATGGAAAAGTTATTGTTTGTGATAATTTTTTGCCTTATCACGAAGATGATGATTCAAGAAGAGAAGCCATACATCAGTATTATAATGCGTTAATCAGGTATTACTCAGATGGAAATGCAACACTTGAAGCTATTGAAATCATCAAAGAAGTTTATCAATTAGAATTAGAAGGTGAAGAAGAGCATAAAGTGCATTTTCAAAGATTCAAGGAAGATATCGAAAAATCAGGATTAGAAATAGAGGTTGATAGAGTCATCTGGCAGCCAGAGCAGTTTAGAGCAGACAATGCAGGATCGCATGTTTTGATCTTAAAGAGGAGATAAGATGATAGGGGATTTTTGTTCTATAAACGGGAAACTTGTTCCTAGCGCAGATGCCAAAGTGCATATAGATAATCTTGAATATGCATATGGATTTGGCGTATATGAAAGTCTAAAAGTAAGAGATAGACTACTTTATTTTCCAGAAATGCATTTAGAAAGATTGCTTGCTTCTGCTCAAATCATTGGACTTGATCATCATTTAGATATTGAAAAAATAAAAGATAGCCTAGATGAGTTGGTGAAATCTGTACCTCAACCTTCATTTAATGTTAAAATGATGTTAGTAGGAAGAGAGCAAGAGGGTGATTTGTACATCTTCGCATCAATGCCACATTTTGTTCAAAGAAAAGCCTATAGAGATGGCGTCAAAGTGATAACCTTGGATGGAGAAAGGCAATTTCATCACGCAAAGACGCTAAATATGCTTATGAGTTACCTGGCTTATAGAACAGCAAGAAAAAAAGATGCGCATGACGCACTTCTCATTGACAGAGAAGGTTTTATCAGAGAAGGAACAAGAACAAATATCTTTTATACTGATGGAAAAACAATATTTACGCCTCCTACAACGCAAGTATTAGACGGTGTAACAAGAAGAACAGTAATTGAATCATTAGAAAAAAGCGGTATCCCTGTTGCTGAAAGAATGTTAAAAGCAGACGAAGTAAAAACCTATCATGGATTTTTTCTAACAAGCACTTCTGTAAATGTTTTGCCTATTTCACAGATTGATGATCAAGTTTTTGCTGTTCCAGAGTTAGTGAAAACAGCAATAAAAATATATTCACAATATCTTTCACAATACAAAAAATTACGAGTGAAGTGATCCAGATCTCATTCAACCTCAATCTTTTTATACTCTGCGTATTCTGGAATGTTCATGGACAAATCCAAAGCTCCTAATCCTCAATATTTTGAAGGAATGCTTCAACTGAGAGGAAATTCTGATGAGGTTATTTCATTTATACGACATCAAGCTTTGAAACATCCTACTGCGTATATCAGCAAGGAGAAGTCTCTTCCTGAGGGTGTTGACTTCTATTTCAGCGATAACAAATTTTTACGTGCTCTGGGAAAAAAACTTAAAGAAAGCTTTACAGGAGAAATGAAGATCAGTGCAACACTTCATACCAAGAGCAGGCAGAGCAGCAAGGAGTTGTATCGTGTTACGGTATTATTTCGTCAATTACATTTTAAGAAAGGAGATACCTTCTTGTTTCAAGGAGAAAAAGTTGAAGTGCTTCGCATTGCAAATGATGTTCTCGTCAAAAATAAAAAAACAGGAGAGAAAAAACATATGAGTTTGCAAGAAGCTGAAAAAGCGAGCATGAGAAATATTCTTTAATAATCTCTTTTCCCATTACTCTGCTAGTACCTTTATTGTTTCTCTCTGTAATCTTACAATAAGTTCCTTAATCTTTTTGAGCTGTTGCAAATCTATGCTTGTCTCTACTCCATAAGTCGAGATCTCGCGTTCCATCCTTATGGTAGGGCTCGTCATATCTTTCTCTACTTCTAATGTATCAAATTGTAATACCAAATCCTTTTCAATATTCAATTTTTTCTTCGCTATCAAATCAAGCAAAAGAGTGATGGTACATGATTGATTTCTTGATTCATAACCATATTTAGTTATTATCGCTAAAAAACAATGATACAGTGCATAAAAACCTATATTTAATGCCCAGTCATAGATTTTTAACTTTTCAAGTGTTTGTAAAATATGAAGATTATGTTCTGATTTTTTGAGATGCTTTTGAG
Source organism: Candidatus Woesearchaeota archaeon (assembly GCA_018303205.1). GTDB lineage: Archaea > Nanobdellota > Nanobdellia > Woesearchaeales > JAGWAF01 > JAGVYP01. The sequence goes on along the minus strand of JAGVYP010000067.1, from coordinate 30,915 downwards.
CTAAATCTAAGTCAGGCTTTTTCTTTATAAGACGTCTTTCATCTTTCAAACACCATAGCAAATGATTTTCTATTTGCGGCATTTTCTGATCACCTTAACATACTCTTGAGCATTATAAAAAATCAAGTTATCTGAGATCATGCGGTAGCATACCTTATTGTCCTTGTTTAAGAGCATATCTTTTTCTGTCATATCGACGTAACGGATGGGCTGCTCAATAAGGTGAGCATTTCTTATACCTTCTTTTATCCTATTGACCTCTTTTATTTTGTTTTTTTCGTAAACTAAGACAACGTCAATATCATTAAATTTATCATTTTTGATGGATGAACCAAAAATAAGACCGAGTATTATACACTCTTTGAATTTCTTCAATTCATGCAGAACAACAGAGAGCCATTTCGGAAACTCTTTTTCTTCCAAGCTTAATAGGTATTCCATAAACTTGATAGCGAGCTTCTCTTCGTACTTAAATGAGAAATAGACTGCATTTCCTATAGCCTCTTTTTTCAAAAGATTTTTTTTTTCAAGATGACCGCACAACTTATTTGCGTGAGCATGATTTATGTCAAGCGTTTTCGCAAGTTGTCTCGCATTGAATCTTTCTTTATAATGCTTGAACAGATATTTGACTATCTGCATCTCCAACTTTGTAAATTGTATGTTATTAGCATCCATATGTATCTTAACAGCATACATAGTATATAAAGCTTTCGGCTTACAACAAAAAACATATGAGTTTGCAAGAAGCTGAAAAAAACATTATTCATTCCAGATAATAATATTCCCTCTTCCTTTCTTGATCTTCTTAATTTTACCTTTTGCTTCTAAGTCTGTTAAGACCAAGGAAATCTTTGCTTCAGAATCAGGAAAGTGCTTTCTCATCTCTTTTTGCGTAACACGTTTTTCTTTTTTCAAATAATCAATATAATTCTTGAGATCATCATCTTCCCTTATCACTTGCTTCTCAACTTCTTTTTCTTCTCTTCTTCTTTCTACTTCTTTTTTCATCCAACGCCATTTTACGATATTCCAGAGAATCAGCAGCAGAATCGCAATGCTGATACCCCCTATCAAAAGAGTAGAGGTAGGTGTTTTTTCATTTTCTTCTTCAAGTTCAGTCAATATTGTTGTTTCATCAAGCTCTTCAGTTTCTTTGAGAATGTCTAAAGCATTATCTATTGTGGGAAAGAGTATCAGATCTAGAACAAAGGTTCCCTCCTTGGTAACTTCTATAGGCTCACTTACCTCTGCAGTTAATGCATTCCCTTCTATCAGACTTGCATTAATCGTATAAGATCCTAAAGGAACTTCGAAACGATAATATCCTTCTGTTATTACCCTTTGCTGCTTGGGATACGTATCAATTTCTACAATAGCAGTTTTAGCAAGCTCAAAATCAATAGTATATACGTTCCCTTCAATAACCACTCCAAAAATAGGAGAAATGAACACAAGAAACATCAGTGCTATACAAATTATGGTTTTCATACTCTTTCTTTCCTCTGCAAGTATAAATAGTTTTGGTAAAGCAAGAAAAGACAAAATAAAGCTTTGTAAAGCATTAAAGGGCTTTTTAGACATTTTTATAAAGCATGACGAAAGCAACTTTATAAATAATCTCCTTCCTTATTCTCTTGCCTTTCAAATGGTCAACCGTGAGCGCATAAAAGCCTCTCCCCAGAAACTCTTTATGCGCTTACAGGATGACTTTTTTTTAAGGTATATTTTTAAAGTCCAGGATATCATAATGGAGGAATACTCATGAAAATCGCAAATATATTCATTCTCTGCCTCTTTCTCATAAGTCTTATTCCTTTTACACTTGCAGAAGATACGAGATTAAGTTTAAGCAATAGAGGCAGTACTTCTAACTCTGAAGATTCCACTGATAATTCTGATACTGATGACAAAACAAAAGAAAGCAGAGAAGCCCTCAAAAATCAGTTAGAAGAAATCAAAGAGGAAAGAGAGAATCTTCAAAACCTTCGTAAAGAAAAAATAAAAAATCTCGAAGACGCCAAAGAACGCCTTCAGGAACACAAAAAAGATCTCAGACGAGCATGCGATGATAACAATACTGATGCTTGTGAGAGAGCAAAAGAACAAATAAGAAATGGAGCAAAAAATGTTCTTGTCAAAGTTGCTGAAAAACTACTCACCTTTATAGAACGCACAACACTTCGCATTGAAACTCTCCGTCTTGATACACCTACCCAAACAACCTTACTCACAGAATTAGCATCTACAAAAAAAGAAGTCCTTGCTCTTCAAGAGAAAATAAACGCGCTTGATGAAAATGCAAATGCTGAAACCTATCGTGAACTCTCGCAATTACTTAAGGAAGAAGGAAAAGAACTCCAAACTACGCTACGTGACCTTATGCAAAAAGGACTTACAAAGAAAATCCATGATTACGCACAACGTATGCATGCAGCACTTACAGGCATAGCCCAACATATCCAAAAACTTCAAGACAAAGGAGTTGATACGAGCAAAGTCCAAATCCTTTTTGAAGAACTCAAAGCAGAGCTCTCAAAAGTAGATACTTTAACAGGGGAAGACGCAGCAAAACAATTACGTGTTGCTCATGCAAAAATGAAAGAAGTACTTCATACTCTACGAGAACTCCAACAAGACGAAATGCAGAAAAAACCAGAAGAAACTAAAGAAACTAAGAATACAGAAAAATCTCAAGAAGAGACTAAAGAAAAAATACAGAACAACCCAATCCCTGATAACACCCCCATTGCTTCCCTTTCAGCAGCAAACTGTGATTTCACTCTCAGCCCAGGAAACAGTTTTTATCTCTCTGAAAAGAAAGTTGCATATCTTTCCCATGACACTACAAACAGGGAACTCAAATTCGTATCAGATGAAACATCACTAGAAGTTACCTACGAGCCTGTCTCAGGATATTGTAATAAACCACTCGGAAGACTAGCACTCATCTTAGAAGGAAAAACAAATCTCCTGTACATCAATCTTGACACCACGAGTACTACCTATGGAGCTTTAACACAACTCGTTCAAGAAAATCCACCTGGGGTAACGGTGACCTATACAGATCCTAACACTGGCAATGTAGTAACCACCGTGACTCAATAAATCCATTTTCATTTGAAAGGCGCATTATGAAATACATCCTTACTACAAGTCTTATCATCCTTTTCATGGTTGGATGTGCAACACCTGAAATGCCTTCCCAACCATCAGAAGAAATGAGTGAAGAAATTCCCAAAGAACAAGAACCTACTCTTCCCCCAAGCAATGAGGTCATGAGTGAAGATGTCATCAAAGTGGAAGATACTACCCTTGATGATCTCAATGATTTACAAACGGATCTGGACCTCACTGACTTGGATTCTTTGGAAGATGACCTCTCAGACATCGAGGACTTGAATTTTTAATCGTATTTCTTTTTTTTGTTAACTTCTTTTCCATACAACATTTTATATATAAAGAAAAAAGATGGTATATCATGACAAAACATAATCTTGAGCGTATGCCGAATTGGAATGATATTCCTTTCAAAAAAACTTTTTTAGATCGGTACGCTCAGTGGACTGATATTGAAACCTTTAAGGTCTATTCTACTTCTTTTTTACGAAGATCTATAAGAATAAATACGTTAAAGATAACAGTCAAAGAGTGTAAAGAACGATTAGAAAAAAATTGGATATTAACTCCTATTCCTTGGTGTAAAGAAGGATTCTTTGTTGAACATAAGGAAGGAAGAAGAGACATTGGAAATACCCTTGAACATAGCATGGGGTATTATTACGTGCAAGAAGCTGCTTCCCTGATCCCTCCTGTTGTTTTAGATCCCCAAAAACATACTTTAGTCTTAGACATGTGTGCAGCTCCTGGAAGTAAAGCAACTCAGCTTTCTCAATATATGGAAAATACAGGAGTGCTTATCGCAAATGATTACACAGGAATCCGTTTAGCTCCTCTTGGAATCAATATGCAGCGTATGGGCTGCAGAAATCAGCTGATTACCTTAATGCATGGCCAATGGTTTAAGGATCTTTCCTGTGATGCAGTTCTTGTTGATGCTCCCTGCTCTGGTACAGGAACTATTCGAAAGTCATTGAAAACCTTGCGTATCTGGAATCCTGATATGATCAAAAAATTAGGCTTTGTACAGAAAAAACTCATACAAAAAGGCTTTGATCTTCTGAAAAACGGGCAGAGCATGGTATACTCTACGTGTTCCCATGAGCCTCAGGAAAACGAGGAAGTTGTAGATTTTCTTTTGAAAAATAATGAAACTGCAAAGATAGAAAAAATTGATTTGCCTTTAGAAAGATCAGACCCCCTATTCCATTTTGAAAAAAAACAATATGATGAAAGCATTAAGCATACGCTTCGTCTTTGGCCACAAGACAATGACACAGAAGGTTTTTTTGTTGCGAAGATCAAAAAAGAAAAATAAGTCTCAATAGATATCAAGCTTTTTTTCAAAAGAAAAAAAGAAGAACCTCTTTTGATAGGTACCATATTTAATTTCTATATAGAAAATATACTTAAAACGAGGAAAAACAAGGTAAAGTCAAGTTAAGTGGGAATGCCTTGGAGTTCAACAGGAGAACATCCGATTTATGCAGGATGTTCGACGTAAAACACCATGATCAACGGAGTGGTAAGATCTCCGCATTCCCACAACACACACAACTTGACTTGACCGAAAAACAATAACATTTATAAAACACATCAAGAAAGGAAATCTATTACTTTCAGGGGGGAACGTTATGGAGACTACATTACTCATCTTATTCTGTTCTATTATCATTGGATTTTTAGCAGCAGTTTATTTTGCACGTCATGTTAAAAGTGCTGATGCAGGAACACCAAAAATGCAAGAGATTGCAGCAGCTATCCATGAAGGAGCAATGGCTTTTCTCCATAGAGAATACAAGATCATTGCAATATTTATTATCCTTTTTGGAGCATTGATTGGTTTTTTTCTTGATCATCCCGCAACACCAGAAATTAATGAAGGAATATTTTTAGCAATCTCTTTTGTTCTGGGAGCATTATGTTCTTTAATCGCTGGTTATATTGGTATGAAAATCTCAACTCTTGCAAATGTGAGAACTGCAAACGCTGCACGAAAAGACATTAAAGATGCTTTTATGATAGCTTTTCGCTCAGGAAGTGTCATGGGCTTATGTTTAGTAAGTTTTGCAGTGCTTGGCATTACCATGCTGTACCTTGCTTATAGTCTCTTTGGTCTTCCCCAAGAAGTGTTGATGGAAGTCATAACAGGATTTGGTTTAGGAGCATCAAGCATCGCATTATTCTGCAGAGTAGGCGGAGGCATTTATACCAAAGCTGCTGATGTAGGAGGAGACTTAGTAGGAAAAATAGAAAAAGGAATTCCAGAAGATGATCCCAGAAATCCAGCTGTGGTTGCTGATAATGTAGGAGATAATGTAGGAGATGTTGCAGGTATGGGCGCTGACCTCTTTGGAAGTTGTGCAGAATCAACCTGTGCTGCATTAGTCATCGGAGCATTGATGTTCACTTCTCTTTCAGCATTACTCTTTCCTGTATTAATCTCTGCAATAGGTATTGTTGCATGCCTTCTTACCTTTTTTGTCGTACGGTTAGGAAAGAAGAAGAATGTGGAAGGAGCTCTTAAATTAGGATTAATTGTTTCCTCAGTGTTAGTTGCTGTTTCATTATACTATTTTACTCCCCAATGGCTACCTGTAACTTTTGAATTACAAGGTACAACCTACACTGCTATGGGAGTATTTTATGCAGTGCTTACAGGATTAATTGCTGGTTTGTTAATAGGAGTCATAACAGAATATTTCACTTCTTACCGTTACAAACCTGTTCAAGAAATTGCTGAAAAATCCAAAACAGGAGCGGCAACTAATATTATTGCTGGCTTAGCACTAGGTTGGGAGAGCGCAGTTGTTCCACTCTTGCTCATTGCAGTTACCGTGTACCTTTCCTATTATTTTGCAGGAATCTATGGTATCGCAGTTGCTGCACTTGGAATGCTTTCGACGTTAGTGTTTAGTTTAGCAATTGATGCGTACGGTCCTGTTGCTGACAATGCAGGTGGTATTGCAGAAATGAGTGGATTACCAAAAGAAGTGAGAAAAAGAACTGACATCTTAGATGCTGCTGGTAATACGACTGCAGCTATTGGAAAAGGTTTTGCCATTGGCTCAGCGTCTTTAACAGCGCTTGCCTTGTTTACAGCATTTACTGCAGCAAGTGGCATTACCGTAGTTGATTTGTTACAGCCTATAACAATTGCAGGATTATTAGTAGGAGGAATGCTTCCTTTTATTTTCTCTGCAATGACCATGAAAGCAGTAGGAAGAGCAGCATTCTCCATCATTGAAGAAGTAAGAAGACAATTTAAACAAATAAAAGGTTTGATGGAAGGAAAAGCAAAGCCTGACTATGCCAAGTGTGTTGATATTGCAACCAAAGATTCTTTGAAAAAAATGATTGCACCAGGATTGTTAGTGATTCTTTCTCCTATTCTTATGGGTGTCTTATTTGGATTAGAAGCACTCTCAGGACTGCTTATTGGGTCTTTGTGTTCAGGAATTGTATTAGCAACGTCATTGGCAAACTCAGGAGGAGCTTGGGACAATGCAAAAAAATATATTGAAACAGGAAAATTAGGCGGCAAGGGAAGTGATGTGCATAAAGCTGCAGTTACAGGCGATACTGTCGGAGATGGCTGCAAAGATACTGCCGGTCCAGGTCTGAATGTGTTAATGAAATTGATGGCAATCATAGCATTAGTATTTGTGCCCTTATTCGCTAAGTACAGTGGATTACTGATACCTTAAATTATTTTTTCTTTTTTTGACCCTTTTTTTCTATCTCAAGGTTCCTGCGTGCTGATAATTCTGAAATATGGTCTCTTGCATTTTTTGAAGTGACTATTCTTTCTCCTAGCTGTTTTTCAATATCTTTTCTCGTATTCCCTGAGACTGTTCCTCCTTTTATCGCTATTTTCTTGCTTTCTTGAAATGTTTTAGGGTCTTCTTTCTTGGAAAATTCGGTTGTTGTAGCTTCTGCAAGCATGTTTAGAACAAGCTCTAAATTAGTCATATTGTCTCTAAGATTCTCTTTTTTAAGATTTTTTAGCTCTTATATTCAGATACTGTTTTTCCAGACCAAGCTCTTGTGATTTCATTAGTAAGTATGGCAAAATCGGATTCTTTGTCTATACCTGTCCTGTTCCATTCATCAGTCAGATCTTTTCTTACCTCTATTGTTTTTAGTCTTTGATTAATCCATTCTTTAGGATATCCTTTTTGCAAGTAGGTCTTCATAGCTCTATCAAACGCTAGTTCAGGGTCTTGTGTTTCTTCAATTCTTTCATATCCTATTTTTGCAAGCCAAACCTTGAATGGTTCTGCTTTTTTTGAAGGAATTGATTGTACTAATCTTAGCAACTGCTCTGTATCTGCAACATCTGTTTGACGTATTTTACCATCCGCAGCTTCCATTTTCAAAGTGTGACAATTTGTCACGGTTTCATTTCCCTCAGCTTTTAAGCGTTCTTTAAGCTTGCGCCAGTATGCACCAGGATCAATACTTTCTGTTAATACTGCGATCACATCAATGATTGAAAAATACCATTTCTGTTCTTTTTCAACCCACTGGACTCTAACTTGCTTATTTTCAAATAGTTTTATTGAATTATTTTTATCCATGTGTTATTGCTCCGAATAATCCATTTTTTATGGTTTTTGTATTTTTCATTGTCAATGCTCAAATTTTTCCTATCATCCTTGTCCCCCCTCATTTTCTGATTTCTTCAAAAACGCCAAGTTTGAAAATTTAGTGATTGCTCTACATAGAATTTGCTTCTTTATATATTTCACGTTTGCATGTCCTGTGTCCAGTGCTTGACTTAAAAATGTCAAAAATTTTCCACTAGTCTCTGACTAGTGGCGGGAAGCCCATTGACTGTCTATAGTGAAAAATTTTTGAGCATGCTCAAAAACCACTATAGATAATGGCATGTTGCGATATGCCACCAATCTATGATTGGTGGTTTTTGACAAAATAGAAAAGTGAAGAAGAATATTGTGCACCCTAAATTAAGAAAAGGTGAAAAACATGAGTTACATTGAAATCAAAATCATTAAAGGAAGAAAATACAAGTACGAACGCCAAAGTATCAGAGAGGGTGATAGGGTTATCCATCAGATGGTGCGCTATCTTGGTCCTGTGCATCCGATCTATAGGAGTTAGGGTGCACAAATCAAAAGATTTTTCTACCCGAGACTCCTAAAGAGCAAAATGGTAAAAACTCTTTATGCTGGCATTGCAATAGAAGCACCTTTCTTTAAAGGAAGAAAGCTCATAAATTTATTAGAGGGATTACAAGAAATAGACCCTTTTTTGCACAGCGTCATTGTACAACATGTCTCTAGCATAAAAGTGGGAAATGACCCTACAGAAAGAAAACAAGATGAAATAGTTCTCCATCATACAAGTTTGAAAGCACATCCTGCATGGATTACTTCTTGGATCGTACGATTTGCATTAGAACAAGAAGCAGCACACTCCCTCGATACCATAAAAATGATACAAGTGGACACTATTCGTAATCTCGTAAAAAAAGATAAGCCAGAACTCACTCTGGATGAGCTTAGGTTTGTCCAAGACTGTGCTGATCGCATACCATAAAAAATTTCAGCGTCATAGAGAGACAACAAGAAGGTCATCACCTTGGAGCAAGACCACAAAATCGAACGATTCATGCAGTTCGATTTTGGCAAAATCTGTGAGGGACGAACAGTAGACCTCCGTGATGACCTTCAAAAAAAGAAGAGAAAAATAGAAAAGTAAAATAAACATAAAGAATTTTGAAGACGGTGACCGAAAAATAAGAAAATAAAAAATAAAGATTAAAAAAATAATTAAAAATAAAAATATGACACGAAAAAAAAGAAGATCAAACAAAAAACCTGCACAGTTCGTTGAAGCCGCAAAAGAACACATCAGAGTGTATTTTCTTGAAGCACAAAAACGATTTAACGAAGACCCACAATTGAGTCATCGGTACGTGCGATTAGCAAGACGCATAGCAATGAAATTTAAAATAAAATTATCCTCCCAACAAAAAAGATTATTCTGCAAACACTGTTATCATTTTCTCATGCCAGGAAAAAACAGCAGGGTACGCACAAAAAAAGGAATGCTCATTTACTACTGTCTTGATTGTAAGAAATACTCAAAATTCGGATACCACTAAAAAAGAGAATGTCTAAAAATACCCCCTTTTCAGTGACGATGAATTCTCCATAAATGATTTAAAGAAGTACTGCTTTCCTCAAAGCATGTTACAGAAGATTTTGTCTTTTTTCAGAAGAAAGCCTGAAGTGCCTACTCTCACTCTGGGAGAGCATGAAGTCGTGCAGTGGCTGGACCAAAAGCATGAGGCTTTGCTTCCTCAAGTACAAGAGCAGTTAAAGATAGTAAATAATAAAGTCTTGCAGTCTGCAGAAGAGACACGGAAGGAACTCATGAAGCTTATGGAAGCAGAGCTTCAAAATCCCCATATTGCTGATCGCGAAAAGCATTTTATGATCGGAAATCGGGAAACGTATGTAAAACGCACGTATCATTTCTTGCAGAACCTCCAATTGTTAGAAACTCCTGGTAAATCAGGTGAGTATTTTGCAAATTATGCATTGAATCTTTCCCAGTTTCATGAAACAACGCAACGTCCTTATCATATTGTGAGCCAGTTTTTTAAGAATGAAATCGGAAGCGTTGCAGAAAAGATCAGGCAGATTGATGATCACGTAAAAGAAATAAGAGAGATTATTACGAAAGCAAAATATCAAGAATGGACAAAGTTAAAGCAGCAAGCAAGAACATTTCAAGAGCTTGTGCAGCGCTTCCATGAGTTACAAGAAGAAGAAAAAAAACTGCATGAGATAGAGGTCCAATTACAAATAGACCTCCAAGAAAAAGAACGTCTTTTGGAAGAATTTAGAAAAACACAGGAATACGAACGTGTGCTTGCCTTGAAAGAACACCTTCAGGTTCTTATTGAAAAAGATAAGCAGAAAAAACTTGAAATACAAGAACTTTTTTCCAGCTTAGAACAAGGTTTGAAAAAATACGCTCGCATAAGCTTTCAGGACGAAAAAATGATCTTGTCCTATCTCGAAGATTCCCTACGTACACTGCAGGATGATAAGCATTTTCGCATCTGCATGGTTGTGCAAAACATGAAACTTGCATTACAAAAAGATCAGATTCTGATGAAACCTGATAAAAAAGAAAAAACAATTCAGGATTGTGATCGCGTAACCAAGGAATATCTTTCCCAGATTCTGAAGACCTTACTCGAGTTCAAGAAACAAGAGCATGATCTGCTCACGCAAGTTAAGGAGATTCCGGTCATGCAGGACATTGCAGCTTTGAAAAAGCAGAAAGAAGACCTTGTTCAAGAGCAGCAAACCCTGCAGCAACGTTTGCAACGTGTCATAAAAGAGAGGGAAAACCTCGGTCTTGAAAAACAAAGAGAAGAATTAGCTACCCATCTTTCCACATGGCTTGTTTCTCCTTTAGTCATCATCTCTTCTTAAGATTTTATTCTACAAATGTTCTTTTTTTTATTCTTTTTATCTATCCTTCTTATTTTTAGATAATTTTTTTTACCATACCAATGCTCACCCTAGATTGTTAAATCGGTTAACAGAAAATATGTTAAATAAACTAACAAACATACTTTGTTATATAAGTTAACAAAATTTCTTTTTTATTACTATTTATATATATATAAAAATAATAAAATACCATATTAGTTAAATAGATTAATATTTTTTATTGTTAAATAAACTAACATAAAAAGTGTTAGAAGGTTAACCCAACTCATCAAAAAAGTTAGGTATAGCCAAAAAAACCCTTTTATTACCATTCTTAAGAAGGAACAAAGGTTTATAAAACGAATATGTTAAATTCGCTAACATGGGGAAAAGAGGGAAGGAACTCCCTAAGCCACGAAAGAGAGAGGACTGTCCATCTAGACATAACTACCCCCTCGCGCTTCTTATTCTTGCTCTTGCTTGTTTGCTCTTTCTCCGTCTAGAAACCACAGGATTCTTAGTAGCAAATGCTGAAGCACAATACCTGAAATCTATAGATGAAGAGTACAACAAAGATATTACTCAACGCATTCTTCTCTTTGAAAGTTCACCTACCAGCATTAAAGTAACCGGAGAAATCAAAGACGGAGACGCAAAAATTATCATACAACAAAGCGATGGAACATCTTATACGGTACTTGATACCACCACTCTTACAGCAGATGAAAATGGAAAAAAATCCTTTAAAGATGCATGTGAAGAAACGTGCTCCCTCAAAGATCTAGAAAAAAGCCTTGAAGTAAAATATTACACGTTTCCCAGCACTGACAAAAAAGAAGCAAAATTGAAGATAAGCTCATTTACTTATACCGCACTACAACCCTTAGAAGAAACACCCGAACTTATCTGGACTTCTGAAAAAACCATCTTTGTCGTAAAAGAAAACACAGCGTTAGAAATGAAATTAAGCGATTACTTTGGTTACCATGATCCTCGCATTGAAAGAGCAATGACCTTCCTTGCAACAGCACCTCCTACCATGAGCATAGATCTTATTAATGATCAATTAATCATAACACCCAAACCAGGATTCACAGGAACAGAAACTATTACCCTCATTGCTTCTGATACCATCAACAATCCCCTGAGAAAAGAAATAACCCTTGACGTTCAAGGAGATATCACAGAAGAAGAACTCTTAGCAGCAAACAGCCCTGCAAAAGTCGATGAAGAAATCAAAGACGAACTTGCACTCGGATATACTTCTGTTAACGTTATTGTTGAATTCAGAGAAACACCCAGAGAAGTATTAGCACAGACCAATGAAGAATTATACTTGACAGAAAAAAGAATTGAAACCAAAGATGTCATGGACCGTTTTGAAGCACGTTACACTACAGAAGAAGAAATGAAGGAATACGATCCCTCCTATGTCAGCGAAACTCAGCACGATCTTGATGTGAAACACCAAGGAAAAGCAACAGCCATCGTTACCGGAGAATTAACAGAAAAAGGATTAGTAGCATTACTCAAAGATCCCAAAGTAGAAAGCATCAAGATTGATCGCGCATTTGGAGTTGCGTTGAATGACACTCTCTCCATCATCGAAGCAGATGTTGTCCACACCCTAGACGTCAATGGAACTTATCTTACAGGAAAAGGGCAAGCTCTTTGTGTTCTTGATACAGGAACAGATCTTCTCCATGAAGCTTACACAGAAAGAATTATTGGCGGATATGATTTTGTGAACGATGATCTTATTCCTGAAGATGATAATGAACAAGGACATGGTACACACATGACAGGAATTGCAGCAGCTGCACCTTACAATGGAAGTAATCTCAGCGGTGTTGCTCCTGAAGCTGATCTGGTTATTGTAAAAGTTTGTAACAGCCTTGGTGAATGTAAAATGTCAGACATCATGGCAGGAATTGATTATTGTATTAATAACAAAGACATTTTTAACATTAAAGCAATAACAGGAAGCTTTGGAGACAATCAAGAATGGAATACTTCATCATGTCCTGATTATTTTGATAATCTTTTGGAAATATCTGATCTTGTCGGAATGACAACGGTATTCTCAACAGGAAACCAAGAATTTAATCAGGGTATCAATTATCCCGCATGTAATCAGTATAGTATTGGTGTAGGAGCAACAACCAAACAAGATGAGCTTACCTCATTTACCAATGTTGGAGAAGGAACTGACCTTCTTGCTCCAGGACAAAATGTGATTTCAACAACAATAGGCGGAGGTTATGCATCTTTATCCGGAACTTCTGTTTCAACACCCCATGTTGCCGCAGCTGCAATATTGCTTTACCAACATGAAGCCTTGCTTGGTAACGAGATCCTGCCAAGCACGATCAAACAAATTTTAAAGGAAAGTGGAGAAGAGATAGGAGCAGGATATCCTCGGTTAAATGTGTATGCTACAATGGAACAGTTAGCAACCGGAAATTACAGTGTTGCACCAAGCGAGTATATCATCAACGAATCTCTAAGCAGAGTTGAGAATCAGCATGGAGCAATCCAATTTGCTTCTCCTACCTTTATGCAAGGCATCACAGACTGTCTTGTTATTAAGTATAATCATGTTGAATTAGATAGTACCTTATGTCCAGAATATAGCAAAGAAGCGCTGATTGAAATTCACAATTTGCCTTATCAGTCAAATGTTAAAGTGCTGAAAGATAATGAATTTTGCAATGAAGAAATATGTACAAATGTTCTGTATAACAACACAACAGGATCCTTGAACTTTACTGTTCCTGGTTTTAGCGTGTATTCTGCAACAGGAAATTTCAACGCTTCTGAAGAAGCAAATTTTACCGTCCAAGCTGAGGCAACTTCATCAACCTGTGGAACAGTAAGTGCTAGTTTGACGCTGACAGGAGGTGTTATTAGTAATGGTGGAACTTGCTTCACGATCAATGCAAAGAATATTGTACTAGACGGTAATGGTAGCACTGTTATTTGTGCACCAGCACCCTCGTGTACTGCTGCTATTGGCATAAATAACACCGGAGGTTTTGATGGCATTACTATCAAAAACTTTGCAGGCTTAAATTCATTTTTATATGGTATACAGAGTATTGGTATGGCTAGTTCAACTATTTCAAATATTACGCTCACTACAACTCAATCAAGCGGTCATGGTATCTATTTATCTTCAGATGATGATAACAATACTATTAATAATAATAACATAACAACTTCAGCTGCAAGCGCAAATGGTATCAGAGTAGATACGGACGGTGAATATAATCAGTTAACTAATAATATTGTGACTACATCGGTCATTGCTAATTCTGCTGCTTATGGTGTCTATTTATCAGGTGATCATAACCGTATTACCGGAGGGACTATTACAAGTACAGGTTCTCCAGAGATATATCTTAACAATGGCGATTATAGTAACATAACATTTACGAATGTTATTATCAGAAATAGTGGTTCAGGAGGAAGTTTTAATTTTAGTGCAACAAATGTGGAAGATGTTTATATCGACGTGAATTCGAGTGGTTTACCTTCAGCTCCGGTAGGAAAGAGAATTATTGGTACTTCTGAATCATTAGTAGGGCTTAATATTGTTGATGTAGGAGCTGTAGGTGCCTCTATCAATCTTAACATAACATATCTGGATTCTCAAATAGGCGGTGCAATAGAAGATACTATCAGAATCTATGACTATGATGGGGGTTCATGGGAGGTAATAACGAATACCTCAGTCAATCCTGCAACAAATGAAGTATTCGGAAATAGAACAACCTTCTCAACCTTTGCACCGCTAGGAAACACCACATGTCCAATTTATGTAAACAGTAACATTGTTCAAACAGAAAATATCGTGAGTGCAGCTGGAGACTGTTATATCGTAAACGTTTCAAATGTCATTATTGATGGTAACGGATATACCTTAACCGGTGACGGAAGTTCTGGCTCTGGTATCAGAAATCCTGGAAACTTTCATAATATAACCATAAAGAATTTTTATAACATTAGCAATTTTCTTATCGGTATCAATTTCTCAACAAGTATCAACAATACTTTTAGCAATAATAGTCTAGAAACACTCAGTGATAGTAATGCGTTTAGTATAAATCTTAATAATGTCAATACCAGTGTTATAGACAGAAACGTGATTAATGTTCAAACACCTCTAGTCGCTACCCTTCCTACAGTAGTCCGCTTTATTAATTCCTATGCAAATAATCTCACCAATAATAATATTACCAATATCCAATCTGGTACAACCATAGTCCTTCAAAGAGCGCACAATACGAGCATCATCAGTAACAACATTAATGCAACAGCCGCAGGAAATTCAGGTGCAGGTATAGAATCCTCTGCTGGTTCTAGCAATAATGGAAATAATATCACATCAAATACCATCCATACTGTTGGTGTATCTGTGAGCATCTTAGGAAATGAAACAGTCATAGCATCCAATACGATCACAACAACAGGAGCAACTTCTTTAACGATGCAGGGAAACTCAACGAGAAATAGGATCCAAGGAAACACCATCACGAATACCGTAGGTAGTGCTTATGGTGTTCTTCTCTCACCTTCAGCGAATAATAACTTAATAGATACCAATAGGATTACTACCACAAAAAATGGAGCGTATGGAATTTATTTAACAAACAGTAATAATAGCAATATCACTTCAAATGACGTTGTAGTCACAGGGTCAACTTCATATACGATTTATCTTTCAAACGCACACTTGAACAGAATCATAAGCAACAGTGCTAATAGCTCTTCTGCGCACACCATCTACCTTGTCAATGCTAATGACAACACTATAAACACCAACAATATCAATGCTACTGGAGATTTAGCAAGTGGGTTATATCTCTTAACTTCTTCTAATCAAATAGCAAATCAGAATAAAATCTTTGTAACAGGATCAAACGGAGTAGGTATCACTGTTGACACAGGAAATAACAATAGTTTTACTGGTGATACTGTTCTATCAAATGGTTCAGCATCAATAGGATTAAACATGATAAATGCTGATGCAAATACATTTACAAATCTTCTCGTAAACGCTACAACTGGAAAGGAGATATCTGTGGTTGCAGGATCTGATAACACTAAGATTACTGGATTAACGTTGATGGGACTTGTTAATTTCACAACACCATCAATCTCAAGACTAAGCATTAACATTAACGAAAGTCCTCGTCAGGACACCTCAGGCTTACAAAATCTTTCAGACTACATCACTTTCCTTGATATAGGTGGAACTTCTTATGTTCATTTTAATCTTACGTATGGAGAAAATGAAATAAGTAGTATTAGGGAAAGTAGTATTAGGTTATATAGATATAACCACACAACAAGCCTTTGGGATGGAGTACAATCTTCTTCTGTGGATACACTCAATAATATTCTCAACTCAGGAAATATTTCAAGTTTCTCAACCTTTGCATCTATGGGAAATACTTCAATGCCTAGCTTATCCGTTACAAAATCAGATTCTCCTGATCCTGTTACTGCAGGACAACAGCTGGATTATACGATAACTATTACTAATGGTGGAAACGCAACTGCAAGCAATGTTAATGTCACTGATATCATACCTGAAAATATGACTTACCAAAGCTCAAATCCTCCCACTGCAGCCGGGCAAACTGTCAACTGGAGCATTAATGTCACAGCAGGAGGAATCTCTACTATTACTCTTAATGTCACTGTCAGCAGTGAAACTGCAAATGGTACTGTGCGTACCAACACGGTGAATGTAACCTATGATAGAAATACCATCAGTACAGTAAACGCAACAGTCGATACAACAATTATCAAATCTAGTGCTACTCCCAATATTGTACTGACAAAAATTGATAGTCCTGATCCTGTGCATAATGGAAGTAACATTATCTATACAATTACCTTGAATAATACAGGGGATGCTGCAGCTTTCAATGTTACTATTGATGAGACTTTTGATGGGAACACGACATTTGTGAGTGCTACACCTGCAGCGAACAATAGTCCTACAAATACCAGTTGGTTTATTGAGTCATTAAATGCTGGAAATCATACCACTATCAATATCACGAGAAAAGTGAATAGCACAACGTTGAATGCAACCCCTGTGAATAATACTCTTGTTGCACGTTATAATACGAGCGGAGCTACGAGTGCTAGCACGCCTTATATTGCTAATGCTAGCATTTTGACTACGGTTGTTTCTGCTCCTCATTTGGAGTTTTATAAGTTGGATAGTCCTGATCCTGTGCGTAATGGTAGTGAGATTACGTATACGATTGTGTTGAATAATACAGGAGGAACCACTGCTCGTAATGTGACTTTTGTTGAGACATATGATGGGAATACTACGGGTGTGAGGGTTGTTTCTCCTGCTGCGAATTCTACTGCTAATATTACCTGGTTTATTGAGAACTTGTACCCTGGTAATCATTCGACAATTAATATTACAGTGAGGGTGAATAGTAGTGTTGCGAATGGTACTCCGATTAATAATACTGTTTTTGTGACGTATAATGATTCTTTGGTTGCAAGTTATTTCAGGAGTAATGCGAGTATTGTGACAAGTGTGAGTCATGAGCCTGTGTTAGTGGTTACAAAGTCTGATACCGATCCTGTGCAGAATGGAAGCAATATGGTGTACACTTTTATTTTTAATAATACGGGTTTTGTGACAGTGTATAATATAAGCCTCTTTGAGACTTTTGATGGTAATACCACTTTTGTGAGTGCTACTCCCGCTGCAAGTGATGCTGCTAATACAGAGTGGTTTATTGCGAGGATTTTTCCAGGTAATCATTCAACGATTAATATTACGCAGAAGGTGAATAGCACAACGTTGAATGCCACAAGCGTAAATAATACTGCTTTTGTTACGTATAATGATAGCATTATCAGTACTTATTTGAGAAGTAACGTAAGTATTTTGACTACCGTTGTTTCTTCACCGCATTTGGAATTTTATAAATTAGACAGCCCCGACCCCGTGCAAGACGGTAGTACTATTGATTATGTTATTGTGATTAATAATACGGGTGGTACTACTGCTAAGAATGTGACTTTCGTGGAAGTCGCATATGATGGTAATACTACTCACGTGAGTTTGAGTCCTGTTGCGAATAATAGTCCTACAAACACAACTTGGTTCTTCGAAAACATCTACCCAGGAAACCACACAACCATCAACATTACTAGAAGAGTCAACACCAGCGTAGCAAACGGAACACCCATCAACAACACCGTCTTCGTAACCTACAACGACTCCCAATTCCCAAGCTACTTCAGAAGCAATGCAAGTATACTAACAACAGTCATTAACTCACCCATACTTGTCGTCACAAAGGTGGATAGTCCTGATCCTGTGCAGAATGGTAGTGAAATGACTTACACTATCGTATTAAATAATACCGGAGGATCAACCGCATGGAATATCACTATTGCCGAGACTTTTGACGCTAACACCAGTTTTGTGATTGCTACTCCCAATGCGAATAATAGTCCCACAAACACCATCTGGTTTGTGGAGAGAATTTTCCCTGGTAATCATTCAACCATCAACATCACCAGAAAAGTCAACAGCGCAACACAAAACGCAACAACACTAAACAACACCATAAGAGTATCCTACAACGAAACACAAGCAAGCAGCTACTGGACCTCCAACGCCAGCATCCTAACAACAGTCATCTCATCACCACATCTAGAATTCTACAAAATAGACAATCCTGATCCCGTGCATAACGGAAGTAACATTGATTATGTTATCGTCATTAATAACACAGGAGGAACCACTGCTCGTAATGTGACTTTTGTTGAGACTTTCTATGATGCTAATACGACGCATGTGAGCTTGAATCCTGTTGCGAATAATAGTCCAACGAATACAACCTGGTTCTTTGAAAATCTTTATCCAGGCAATCATACTACCATTAACATTACAAGAAAAGTAAATAGTGCAATAGCGAATGGTACTACGATTAATAACACTGTTTTTGTAACGTACAACGATTCTTCATTTGCAAGCTACTTTAGAAGTAATGCAAGTATTTTAACAACAGTGAGCACTGCACCTGTAATTGTATTAACAAAAGTGGATAGTCCTGATCCTGTGCGTAATGGTAGTACTATTGATTATGTTATCGTCATTAACAACACGGGAGGAACAACAGCATGGAATATTAGCGTTGTTGAAATCTTTGATGGTAATACCACTTTTGTGAGTGCTACTCCTGCTGCGAACAATAGTCCAACAAACACCACCTGGTTTATAGAAAGGGTTTTCCCAGGCAATCATACAACCATCAATATCACAAGAAGAGTGAATAGCACAACACTCAATGGCACAACAGTAAATAACACGGTAAGGGTTACCTATAATGAAACCCAAGTAAGTAGTTCTTGGTCTTCCAATGTAAGTATTTTGACAAGTGTTACTTCTCCAGTTCATTTGGACATTACAAAAGTAGATAGTGCAGATCCTGTAAATGTAGGTGAACAATTATCTTATAATATTACCATTGTAAACACAGGAGGATCAACTGCGGTCAATGCTAACCTGAGTGACTTCTTGCCTGAAGGTGTTACGTATCATAGCTCAGAGCCATCAACGTCTTCTGGAACAACGATTAATTGGACAATAACCATTCCTGCAGGAAATACCACAGTTATTAACATTACCGTGAATATCAGCGCTTCAATAGTTAATAATAGCCTTATCAATAATACGGCAAATGTCAGTTATGATAATGGAACGATTGTAACAGTCTCCTCCACACAGAGTACCTTGCTCCTCAATACAACTATAGAATGTGGACAAACAATTAGTAGTAACAAAAATATTACCAAAGTGCTTACTACAGGAACTACTTCTTGTCTCAATATTACAGGTCCGGCAGTTGTAACTTGTCAGTCTGGCATAACCATTACAGGACAAGGAACAGGCAGCGCATTTGAAGTACGAAACACTCAACATGTAAGAATAGAAAATTGTATTACGATTAATTTCACACAAGGATTTAACATAACTGGTAGCAGCAATATCACTCTCTTCAATGACACCAGCAGAAACAATACTTTCACAGGGTTTAGATATACTGTTACCAACGATAGTAGGCTCATCAACAGTACAACCTATGATAACCCAGGATCATCAGATGGAGTATCTTTAATATCAACAAATAACACGAATATTCTTGAAAATAATATCAGTGCTACTATTGACGGAATCATACTTCAGTCATCATCTCAAAATAATAACTTAACAGGAAACACTATCAGTGTTAGTTCAGACAGTGGGAATGGTATCCTACTGGAAGTGTCACCTAGAAATAATCGTATAGAGAGAAATAATGTTACTTCATTAGGCACAGGAGTTTTCCTTGCTTCTAGCAATAACATTATGGACGCGAATACTATCAATGCAAGCGGTAGCACCACAGGAGCAATAGCATTCAGCTCAGGAAACAGCAATACTATCACAAACAATAGACTAAATGCAAAAGGAAGCAATACTAGGGGATATTCTATTTCATCATCTCATTCGAACGTGTTCTCTGGAAATACTATACTTGTAGAAACGGGTAGTTCAAATGGAGCTATCCATCTCTTATCTGGAGCAACTGGAAATAATTTCACCAATGAGAAACTGAATGCGACCAGTTCAGCAGAAATATCTTCACTCTCAGGAGCAAGCAACAACAGGATAACAGGAGCGCTTCTTAATGGGGAAGCTAATTTCACGAGTCATTACATCTTCTTAGTTTTTGTCAATGACAGTAGTAATGTTGTTCCAGCAGATCCGAGAGGAAAGAGAAAGTTATCCCATCACAATCTTACGATAAATCAGATTGACGTAGGAGCCTATGTTGATTACAATCTTACCTATACCAGTACAGATATCCAAGGAATACTGGAAAATACTATCAGGATACACCGTTATAACACCACAAGTGGGGCATGGGAATCTTTTAGTACTTCGACGGTTGATGCAACGAATAACATTGTGAGTTCAGGAAACGTAACAACCTTCTCTGACTTCAGCCCATTAGGTAATCTTCCTGCAAATCTTACCGTAACAAAAACAGATACTCCTGATAGTGTTGCTGAAGGGCAACAGTTGAATTATACGATTACGATTAACAATACAGGAGGGGAAGCAGTCAATGTTAATGTGACTGATGAACTGCCTAGAGGAATAACTTTCCATAGTTCAAATCCAAGTCCAAGCTGGCAAAGTGGACAACTTCTCAACTGGACATTAAACATCAGCGCTGAGACCAATGTTACTATCAATATCACTACCAATGTTACTTCTGCTTTCCATCATAATGATGTCATGAACAATACAGTCAATGTAAGTTATGACACAGGAACAACCCTAAGTACACTCAATGCAACACAAAGTACAACTCTAACCTCAGTAGAATGTGGACAAACACTTACAGGCACACAAAGCATTATCAAAAACATAAACGCAACAGGCGTATGCTTTAATATCACAGGACCAGCAACGATTAGCTGTAACCAAGGAGTAACCATCCTCGGAACAGGAACTGGAAGCGCATTTGAAATAAACAATACAGAAGATATTCTTATCAGAGATTGTATAACCATCAACTTCACTCAAGGATTTAATGTTACGAATAGTAACAATATTACCTTTATCAATGATAGCAGCAGAGAAAATACCTTTGCAGGGTTTAGATATAACAATGTCAATATCAGTCGAGTTGTTAACAGTACTACTTTTAACAATACGGGAAGCGCATCCGGTGTAAGCATTGTGACAGGAATAAATATCACCATAGAACTGAATAGCATCAATATGACCAATGCAAATGGTCATGGTATCAACATAAGCTCGAATGCAATAAGTACAAACATGACGAGCAACCAAATTAATGTCTCAGGAACAACTGCCTTTGCGATCAATGCAAAGGATAGCAATTTCCCATTCATAGCTCAGAATACTATTTATTCTATTGTGAATTATTCAAACGTAGCTCATGCAGTAGTTGTTCTTGATAATTCAAATAATGGTACTATTAAGAGTAATACCATTACTACAACAGGAACTGCAGGAAGAGCTATACAACTCTTAACAACAAGTAATACCACAGTCATACAAAATACTCTTTCAACCTCAGCAAGTGGAGGAACAGGAGTCTTTGTCAGAGTATCTTCGCATAACAACAATATATCTGATAACGTTATTACAGCAACAACTACAGTAAGCGGATCGGCTATTGGTATCCAACAAGATGCAGATTATAATACTGTTTCTAATAATACCATTACGGTCAATACAGGATTTGCTTTGAGATTCTTTGGAGATACTAGAGGCAATATGGTGAGAGATAACAATATTACAGTTACCGGTTCTTCTTCCCAAGGTATTGCATATGAATCTTATTCTGGAGGAGCTAATACTATTACAGCAAATAATATCACTGCACGAGGATCAAGTGCAGATGGTATTCTTGCAAGCAGTACGGTAGCACCAAGTCAAACGATTACGAATAATAGAATAACTACTACATCAGGTGATGGTATTGACTTCCACGGTATCAACAATAACACGATCACTGATAATATCATTGCAACAACAACTGGAATGGGAATAAGTGTTGTAAGCACTACGAATAGCAGCATCAATGATACGATTCATAATAACAATATAACCACGACTTCAGGTATTGGTATTCGCTTTACCGGTAATACCACTAATATTACTTATAATAACATAACAACTTCTTCATCCGGAGGAGATGGTATGAATATTATCATGAGGGAAGGAAATATTTCCTTTAACAGAATTACTACTGTCACCGGTGGTGAGGGAATAACGCTTTCTTCAGGTAGTGTAAGCATTGATGTGCACAATAATACTATTTCTACAGGAACAAGCAATTCTTATGCTCTCTACTTGAATGGTGTAGACAGCAGCAGAATATTTTCAAATACAATAACCTCAACAGGTTCTGATGGAATAAGAATAGAAAACACTGCAGTTGGAAACAATGTTACTTCAAATACATTTACGATCTCTGGAGGCACACAAGCAGTTGAAGTATTAAGTTCTTCATCAAATAACAGTATCCTCCTAAATACTCTCTCCCTCACAGGAAGCAGCATAACAGGATTTATTCTCAATGCTGTAAATGATAATAAAATAAATAATAACACTATCACAGGAATGGCAACGAGCACGAATGGATTTAATCTTCAATCAAGTAGTCCTCAAGTAAGAAGTAATGTTATTGCTAATAACACCATCCTTGTAAGTGGTACAGGAATGACAATACAAGCTACCAATAATAATATCAGTGAGAATATTATTACAACAAATCAAAGCAACTCTCCTGGACTTTATTTGGGAGTAGTGGCTAGTACCAATAATTTTGTAAGCAATAGAATTACTACCAATAGCACAAGTTCTGAAGGAATCAGATTAGAAACAGCAGATGGAAATACTTTCCTCAATGATCATGTGAACGCTTCAAATTCAGTTGAATTAAATGTGAGTGATGGAGCTGACAATAACCTCATTACTGGAATGAGCATGTTTTCTGTTGAAAATTTCAGTTCACATCATCTTACAGCAGTGTCAGTTAATGTCAATGATGCAACGATCACTAATCCTACAGGAAGGTTTAGTCTTCCACGACATAATCTCACCATAAACTCACTAGCAGCCGGAGCGTATATTGATTATAACCTTACTTATACGGATGCAGATATTCCTACACGAGTCGTTGAAAATACGATCAGAACACATCGTTATAATACTACAAGTGCCGCATGGGAAAGTTTGAGCACGAGTACTGTTGATACGGCAAATAACATCGTGAGCAGTGGAAATATTACGACATTTAGTAACTTTACTCCCTTCGGAAGAATACCTCCCAATATATCGATTACTAAAACCGTTGGTCCACTTCAAACAACAGCAGGAGATCCGTTGATTTATAGTATCATCATTAATAACACGGGAGGAGATGCTGAAGGAATAAACATTACTGATACTCTTCCTTCTGGTACTACTTTCCATAATGCAACTCCCCCACCTACAAGCCAAAGTGGTCAAGAGCTCAATTGGACTCTTGATGTCAATGCAAGCCAAGCAAGGAGTATTAATATTACAGTAAATGTAACTCCTACAGTTGGAAATGGAACCGTTATCATAAATACGATTAATACGAGTTATTCTAATGGTACCAATGTAACAACCATAACCAATACCAGTGCGAACATTACTGTTGTAAGATTGAATATTTCTATAGAAAAAACTGATGCCCCTGATCCTGTATTGCCTGGTCATGATCTTACCTATACAATTATTGTAAGAAATAGGGGTGAAGATAATAGAACTGTAACCGTAACAGAGTCTTATCCTGACAGGTTTAGCTTCCTCAATGCAACACCTTCTCCAAGCAGTGGAAATAACACTTGGATTTTTAATATGAGTGCAAAGAACTCAACAACGATTACCATAACAGGAAGGGTACTAACAGGAGTAGGAAGAATTCTTGAAAACAATGTAACAGCGGTCACTAATGGAACAAATAACATTTCTGCTAATGCAACACAAAACACTACTACAGATATAGAGTCTACACCTGGTGGGGGAGGCGGTGCTGGCTCAGGAAAATCCTCAGCTCCAGCACAGGCTAAGGCTGTTTCCCAGGCTGCTGCAGCAGGTACCACTGTACGAGGAGAACCTAGAGAGGAAAAAGTACCTGAGGAAATCATTCCAGAAGAAGAACAAGCACTTGAGCAACGTCGTCCACTTCGTTTAGTTCCTGGTCCTACTTGTGCAGTATCCAAGGGGCTTGTGTATATTACTCTTGCATTGGGATTGTTATTAATTATTGGTGTTACTATGGGAGGTTTCCTTGAATTTAAGAAAAGCAGATGGTTTAACACAGAAACAGTTTACTTAGTCATGGCTGCAAATGCAGGCATTCTCATCTTTATTTATCTTGCCTGTGGTGAACTCTTGTTTTACGCAATCCTTGCAAATGTGTTTGTAACCATGACAAATTATCTTTTTAGTGCTAGAGGCGATGAAGAAGGACCTCTTGGAAAAGTAGTAGGAGCATCTCGCTTTGTTTGGAAAAAGAAAGATGAAAAGCAGCAGAAAAGTAGGAAGAAGAGATGAAGCTATGATGAACAAAAAAGATGAAGAGATGAAAAAACAGGTTATCTTTATGTACAGTACCGTGCATTTGCTGAAAAAAGATAAGATTCGTTTTTATTATGCGCTCAAAGGAAGGGATGGTAAAACAGGAATCGTAAAAAGATATCAGGTTGAGCAATTGGGCAGAACAGTTCTTTTTGTTGAAGAAAAATATGCAAAAGAAGTACATGATTTCTTGAATTATTGGAAGTGTAAATACACAACAAAAGAAGTTTTCTTGAAAGAGTAGTTAAAAAATAAGATACGATAAGTACATTCTGTTCTATCATCTGAAGCTGTACTGTCCTCAGGTCGAGCATTGAGACAAAAAGAATACTGTGCGTTGTCAGGGGTTGCTCCATCCGGGAAGACAGCACCTTATAAAAAAGAGTTAACTATGCGAGAAGACAGTACAGCTTCAAAAAATAAATTTTTAGAAAAAATTGTTAAATAGACTAACATTTTTCTTTATCTATCTAAATTTAGATAATAAACAAAAAAAACATAGACAAAAGAATAAAAGAGAAACCTTTATAAAGAGCTATTTTAGATATCATTATCTAATTTAAGATAATATGAATTTCGACTTTGTAGAAGAAATTTTTAGAGTTTTTGCTAGACAACCCACTCTGGAATGTACGATCAGGGAATTAAGCAAAAAAGCAAAATTATCCTATAACGCAACACATCGTACCGTAGAAGAACTCTTAAAAAAGGAATTTCTCAAAAAACAAAAATATGGAAACGTCTGCGTGATCAGCCTTAATCCCCTTCCTGAAACGATTAGCATGTTAAGCCTTGCAGCATACGAAGAAACAAAAAATGATGAAAGAAGAAAAAACAGGATACAACAGAGTTTTGCGCTTGTTCTCTTCAAAAACAATCTTACCGCGATCACAGAAACCAAAGAAAATAAAAAAATAACCATCAACAACCAAGAAATTGAAATGATGACTGTTTATGAATGGATTGCAGAAATAAGCAAGCAAAACATGACACTCAAAAACATGCAAATACTCCAAGGAGCAGAGTACCTCTATTCAAAACTCCTCAAAACACTATGAACATCGGAAAAGAAACTCAGGAAAAGAAAAAAAACATACACTACGGAGCGTGGATCATCATCACAATCCTCTTAGGAGCAACTCTCTTCCTCAAAATTTCTTCACCCACAGGAATGATAACAAAAGAACTATCCTACCAAAAAGAAATAGACCAAACCTTTACAGAATCAACAACTTATGCCTTAGCATTTGCTGACTCACCACGCTTAATAAAAATCAGTGGAAACCTCAACAAACAAGAAGGAGGCTATGTAAAGATCTGGTTAGACGCAAACAATGAAAAAAAATTAATCCTTGATTCTTCGTTGCTTGGTGAGAGCAATGAAATAACATTCCTTGACGTTTGCGAAGAAAGCTGCAGCTTAAATAAAATGCCAGTCTACGCTCAGTTACTTATAGAAACAAAAGATGCGACCATAACCCTCACCAAACTCAAATACCAACTCAGCAAAGATAAAAATAACGCACCTACCTATACAGGGCCCTCTGAATTCAACATCAAATCAGGAGAACAATTTACCTTTTCTTTTCCACCTTATTGGGAAGATAAAGATAATGATGAACTCACTTACTTAGCAACATCACCCGAAGATATAACCATGGAAGTAACCCAAGACGGATTTACTATTTTTACAACAGAAAAAACACAGAAACTCATTCCCCTTACTCTCATCGCAAGTGATGGAATAGACGCAGTAAGAAAAAATATCCTCTTAAGAATAGACAAGGCATTCGAAACCACAAAAGTATTCAAAACAACCGTTGATCTGAGCTTGAATGGCGCAGAGAATGACAACATAAAAAAAACAGAAATAGAAAAAGGAGTGTTTGATGTCGAAATAGAAGAAATAGGAATCATCTCAGGAGAACTGAACACCATAACCCTAGAAGGATTGCGCGCAACAGAAACAAGCATTGATACCCAAATAGACTACGTCACCGATGAAAGAATAGGAAGCGCTATCTTCGCTGTTGAAAATATCGATGTAGAACAAACAATTATTACTGTAGAAAAGACAAGGGAAATTGACAATCCAGGAGTGCTAAGATGTGAAAATTATGATCTCACAACTGGATTTTGTCCACTTTGGGAGCAAACAGGTATTCCTTTGGTAGATAATGGAAATACCTATACCTTTACTGTTAACCATTTTACAGCATACGCAGTGGGTGCTGCTTCTAATCTTACTATTTATGATTCAAGCGATTCTGAAGCAGGAAGCAATCCTTTGCCTGTAGGAATCAATGTTACCTTTTTTGCAAATTTTACCAATGCAAGTGGATTATCAGCTAATAGCACCAATGGAGCATGTAACATTAGCTTTAATCACACAGGAACTTTCAACAATGCCAAAACAATGACCTTTAATGCAACAACACAACTTCATCAGTTCACGAGAAGCTTTAATATTTCAGGAGGGTTTGCTTTTAACACAAGCTGCTATGCAAATGGGGAAGTATTAAGTGCTGTCGATGGATTTAATGTTTCCTTAATTTGCGGATCAAAGCTCAATCTCAATACCAATATCACTCAAAGCTTAAATCGCACTGCAGGATACAATTATTGTTTAGGCATAAACCAGAATAATCTCATCATTGATTGTCAAAGCAACACTCTTGAAGGAAATCATTCAACTAACTCAGTGGGTATAGAACACACCGCTTCATTGAATAATATCACGATACAGCATTGTACGATAAAAGAATGGGTTGATGGAATAGGAACTGTAACGGTCAATGCTTTCTCCGCATCCAATAGTACCTTTTTGAATAACACAGCTAGAAATCTCAACGGTATCGGAATTCATATTACAGGAAACAACAATAATATTACTCAAAATGCAATCAACAATGTCAGTAACCAAGGTATTATTCTTATCACAGGAAGCAGTTATAACACCGTAGAAAGAAGCACGATCCAGAATACCAGTACGGGGCTTTTTATTGGCTCAGGAAGCAATTCACAGAACAACACGATAAAAAATAATACGTTCCTAGATAACAGTATAGGAATTGACCTTCCAGGAACACCGGGTGCAGCAAATACAACAATATTTCATAATATATTCAGAAGAAGCAAGAGCATGCACGCTCGTGATAATAATGGTGGAAATTACTGGAACGGAACAGTCGGAACCATAGGACAAGGAAATTTCTGGGATGACGTGATTACCTTAGACATTCAAGATGCAAATGCAAATGGCTGGGGAGATAGAGGAACAGAGTATCCTTACAACAGAACAAACAATGGTAATGTAACAGGTTCAGTACATGATCAAGCACCCCAAACGCTATTGTGTGGGGACAGCATTACAACGCATAATATCATAGGAACGATTCCCACGAATCTCTCACAAAGTACGGATAGAGCCTGTATTACCATCACTGACAGTACAGCATTGTGTTATTCAAAGCTTTACAACAGGAATAAGAGTAGAAAATGTAACCCAGTTTACCGCATTAAATGATACCTTACGAAATCACACGAGTTCAGGAATCTTTTTGACCAATAGTAACACAGATAGTGTCATTACCCAAAGTACCATAGAAGACAATCAAGGGAATGGAATCCACCTCTACAATGAATTAAGGGATACGATAAGTCATAACATCATTCGAAATAATAGCAATGGAACTTTTATTTCTGTAAGTCAAAACATTACTCTCTTGAACAATTCCATTTCCAATAACAGCAGAGCAGCTATCCTGAATAATGGCTCAGCAAGAACAAACATTACAGATAATATTATAATTATGAATGGTAGGTCGACTTCACCTCCACAACAAATTTCTTTTGAAAATGGTCAAGATAATGTTATCATCAATCATAATACAATTACGCAATCACAGAATGAGAGTGGCATTGGATCAAGTATTGCAGAACCCAAACAAGGATCAGGATGGACTATTCGTAATAACACTATAACAAGTAATGCTCTTGGTGGAATAGTCATAGACATAGAAAATAGTACAATTAATCAAAACATTATACTCCATAATGGAAGAATAACCATTTCTACAGGACTCTCCATCATCGGGGATAACAATATTATCCGTCATAACATCATTACAAACACAACCCAAGATGGTGTTCTCCTCAGAGAGAGTAACATCACTTTTGAAAATAATAGTATCAGCAATAGCACACGACATGGTCTTACTCTTGAGGGAGACAACAATACCATCCTCAATAACACCTTTTTTAACAATACCGAGCATGGAATAACCATGAATAATCTAGGAAATAATGTTCCTCCCCTACGAACTAATAGAATTATTAATAACACACTACGAGATAATAACGAAGGCCTTGTTCTTGGTGTAAACACCAGCGGAAGCATTATTCAGAACAATACCTTTATCAATAATACTGAAGCACAGATAAACATTACTAGTTCAAGTACACAGAATAATACCATCACGAGCAATATTATCACAGGAATTGCAACAAGCAGGGGTTTACAAGTAAGTGCAGGTTATGGAAATCTTTTTGCCTTAAATACTCTTACAGGAAGCACGATTCTTGCAGACGATAGAACCCCATTAGGAAATAACAATTACAATGATTCGGTGACCGGAAACAGTGGTGGAGGAAATAACTGGGGAAATATAACACTGGTAGAGATTATTGACACTGACGCAGATCATTATGGCGATAGTGGTACTCAACTTCCTTTTAACGCAACAAGCAGTGCTGGCTTGAGCAATTATGTTACTGGCAATGTCAGTGATAATCGTCCTGTTACAGATCGCATACGGGCAACAGTAGGACTCATATCAGGAGGAGGTGGAGGAAATCCTAAAACTCCAACCATACCCACAAAACCCCCTGTTGTTGTTCCTCTGCAACGTCCTTTCTTTCCTCCCTTACCACCTCCACCTCCTCGTGTAGAAACTCCAAAAAGTAGTACCCCTGATCAGGATATAGCTTGTATGCAGCTGAATGGCACACTCTTACACCACTTGATCTCACAACAAATTACGTTGCCAGAAGGAGTTACCATTCCAGAAGGGTATACCATAATAAAAGGACCATTTCAATTAACCTGCCAGGCAGAATATCTTGACGTGACATTTACCTTACCTGATAATTATGACAACCTTAAGATGCTGCGCTGTTTTGGAATTTACTGTTCAGAGATCACCAAGAAAGAAACTGATTTTGTAAACTTACAATGTGGGAATCGTACTATTCATAAGATCATAAGTGAGAGACTTGAAAAAAGAGAGGACATCTTGTTTACTCCTGATCAAGATCTGATTTTGGAAGAAGAGCAGACTCAAGAGAGCACTGAAATCAATGAAAAACAGCGTATCATCACTCATGGAAGAACAAAAATGGAACTAACAGGTTGGATCCCTCCCTTCTTTAAGATAACTATTGAAATTCCTCAACATACCATCACTCAGCCTGCTAATCCTAGTCTGCGCATCGTGGGAATACCTAAAATTATTACGATAGAAAAAAATAGAGAAGGAATGATCCCTGCTCGTATTCTCTTTCCTTATGCACAACAGGAAGGTATTGAAGAAGGAAGCATCAGACTCTTTTATTACAAGGAGAATCAATGGAACCTCTTAGAAAGTAATGTTAACGAAAAGGAAGGAGTACTTGAAGTTTTCATTTCTGACTTAAATACTCATGCTGAAAATAATCAGATACTCCTCGCAACCCTCGGAGTCAAATGTGCACTCTGCAAACCCTCATTTTTAGAAAAGCAAACCTATGATTACGAAGCAACAAAATTAAAACAAGTCTACCAATACGAGAATGGAAGAGACGCTTATATCTTTATTCATGGCTTAATGAGTTCGCCAAGTACCTTTGAGTACGTCGTAGCAGATTTTCAGTATAGTAAACAACCAGGACAGATCTGGGTATTGGAATACTCAACGGGAAAAGATATTAATCGTGTTGCAGAAGAATTCATTGATGAAATAGAAGGCCATCTTGACCAATACGATCGTCTCCACTTTATAGGATACAGCTTGGGATCTTTTGTTATTCAGCGAGGCTTAGAAAAAGCTCAGAAAGAACAAAAAAAGGACTCGCTGCGCTATCGATTCTTAGATAAGA
>JAGVYP010000066.1 GCA_018303205.1 Candidatus Woesearchaeota archaeon | reverse complement strand
AGATGCTTCATCTTCAATGCCCCAGCATTCAATGAAAAGACGAACTCTGATATTACGTGCAGTCTTACAATATTGTACAACATTTTCTAGGTGTTCTTGACCAGATTCTGGAAATCTTAGCCACTGAGAGGTTGCATGCTTTTCTCGAATATTAGGATCTGTCATAGTCTCTCCCGGCAAAAAGGGAAGATCTTTGTTTTTATAAATCTAAGCCTTGGAAAACTGAAAGATTTCCGGTTTACTTGAGAACTCTTTTGGCGAGTTTTCCCGCTAGGGGGACTTCAAAGCTTTCTCCTTTCCATGCTTTGACTGCAAAGATGAGACTGAAGACTAACCAGATAATGAAGATGACAGTGAAGAAAAGGCCTCCGAAGAAGGGGATCCATCCTATAAGGATGTTTAGTAAGAAAAGTCCGATACCCCAGAAGAAGGCTTGCCAGCCGTGGAATTTGGCATTTTGGCTTTTTGCTACTAATGCAAGGATTAATCCGAGAACTGCTGGAATGGGATAAGCTAAGGTTGATAATACTTTTTCTGTGTCTTGGTCCATGATAACACCCCAGAGAATTTTTCTTGTTTTTGTATATAAGCATTGTTGTTTTTGAGTAAGAGTTATTTTTTTACAATATTTTAATTAAAATATAGAAAATAAAAAAAGAGGATAACATAAAAAGAACTGAAAAATACCTAGGATATGAAATTCGCTCACTTGGCAGATTGCCATATTGGTGGTTGGAGGGATCCAAAGATGAGGGATCTCAGCACAACAGCATTTTTGAAAATTATAGACATCTGCATCCAAGAAAAGGTTGATTTCGTTCTTATCGCAGGTGATCTCTTTAATACAAGCTTACCAGGAGTAGATCGTTTACGCATTGTAACAGAAAAACTCAAAGAACTCCAGGATCAGGAAATTCCTTGTTACCTCATTGCAGGAAGTCATGATTATTCTCCTTCAGGAAAAACCATGTTAGATGTGTTAGAAAGTGCAGGACTATGTATGAATGTTGCAAAAGGATCTGCCAAAGAAGGAAAATTACAACTTTCTTTTACCCTTGATAAAAAAACAGGAATAAAAATAACAGGCCTTCCCGGATTACGAGGTGGTTTAGATAAAAACCATTACAGAAAACTGATCAAAAAAAATTTAGAAGAAGAAAAAGGAGAAAAAATATTCATGTTTCATTGCTCCCTCAATGAGCTCAAACCAGAACATCTGAAAGAAATGGAAGCAGAACCACTTTCGCTCCTACCCAGAGGATTTAACTATTATGCAGGAGGTCATGTGCACATCGTGGAGAAGTACAGTGATGAAAATTATCCCGTAGTCATTTACCCAGGTCCTGGATTTCCTAACAATTTTGCAGAATTGGAAAAGCTGAAACACGGTGGATTCTATTTGGTAAAAGATTGGAAAGTAGGCTATATTCCTATAGAAATTCATCCGGTGTGTTCTTTTTTTTTAGAAGTAAAAGGAAAAAGTGCAGAAGAAGTAACAATGATGTTAGAACAGGAGATAGAAGGAAAAAAAATGAAAAATGCTCTTGTGACGATAAGGATAGAAGGAAAACTTTCCAAAGGAAAACCCTATGATGTTGATTTTAAGAAAATCTTCAAGCATTGTTATGATCAAGGAGCTTATTTTGTCATGAAAAATACTCACAAGCTGGAAAGCGAAGAATTTCGTGAAATACAAGTAAACACCCATGCAATAGAAGATATTGAAGAAGTTCTCATGACAGAACACGCACCACAAAAAAGTATGATCAGAGAAATGATGCATGCATTCAGTGATGAAAAAAATGAAGGAGAACGTATTGTTGACTTTGAAGAAAGACTCTTTAAAGCAGCAGATCAGGTATTAGAAAAGAAAGAAGAGAAATAAACAGACAAATTTATTATGGTTTCTTATTTTTGACATTTATAATTTTTTCTCATTTTTAGTAGAAGACAAAAGTTTTGCATAATTTGTCACGGAGATCTGCTGCTCGTCCCTCGCAGATTTTGCGTCGACTTCGTTGCATGAATCACTCGTCTCCTCATTGTACTCCAAGGTGACAAATTATGCTTTATTAATGTCTTCTACTATTTATCGTATTTTTTCAGTAGAGTATTTATGTTTTGATTTATATTTTTATGAAAAGAAAAAGAGTAAACAAAAAAACAAGAGAAATGAAAAGAGAATTGAGATCTGAAAAAGATAAGCTTTATAAAGAATGCCTTCTTCTTCATACTATTAGCAATTTCTGGGGAGAAATACTTGAGTGAGTGAAGAAGCATGACCACAACAATCCCCATAGGAGTAGAAGCACCTAGTAGTGATAGCCTTAAGATTACCCATGTTGATTCTTTTGAAACTTTTGTACAAAGAGCAGCAGATCAAGAAAAAAGAAAGCAAAGAGAAAATAGTGCTTGGAGAGAAAGATTTACTGAACAGCCTACCGAAGATCTTAGAGCTCTTCGCATAGCAACAGCATTAGCAACTCCCTATTCTCCATCAGAGGGTAATGCGCAGGTACATTATCTAGGGTTAGATATTGATAGGAAAAGAAGAAAAAAGTTGGAAGAAAGACTTCAGAGAAATGCAAGAGAAGATAACACAGGATCTTTTTTAACACAGAGTGAAACAGAAAGAAGAGGAAGATATTATCAACGCTCATATGTCTATGCCAATCATCAAGTATCTGATCATTTGAGCTTATGGACAAGAATAAATTCTTATATCTTAGGAGACAGCTATAAAGTGAGGGCAATTGCAAAGGAAATAAATAAGGACACGGCAAAGAGAAATCAGACGAAAAACGAAAAGACTGTAAAAGCAACATTAAGAGATGCTATAAAAGAAGAAGCTCGAAGAGATTATTTTCAGGAATTAAGCAGAGAAGGAAAGTGGTACAATACCGCAGGAAGAAAATATGTTATTCATGGGTATATGAATGCCGTAAATGAAAGGCTAGAACAATGCCAATTAGAGAGACTTGGCTTTTTTGAAAGAAGAAAATTGTATAGCGAATTAGAAAGAATGAGTTCTGTTGTAGCATTAAGAAAGATTAACCAACAAGGAACAAAATTATATAAACCAGCGGCATAAGCTTAGTTGATGCTTACAGGTATTATTCTTGGAATTATTGCTATGTTTTGTTTTGGAAGTATAGAGATAGCTCTTAAAAAAGTAAGTCAGCGATTAGGAACCATTGCAACAGTACTCTATCGTGGAATTTTTGTTCTTGTAACTTTGTTCCTGTTTATGTTTTTTACGCAACAAAAATTGATGCTTTCCTGGGAGATCTTTGGGTGGTCTTTGCTGTGTTCTTTTTTTGGTAGTATTGCTTTCTTTTCTTTTACGCATGCTTTAAAGATAGGAAAAGTTTCCTTGGTAAGCCCTATTGCGCATGGTAGTGCTGCAATCACAGTTTTGTTAGCAGTGTTGTTTTATCAGGAGCAATTGAGCGCTTTCCAAGGCTTAGGCATTCTCCTGGTTATTGTGGGAACTGCTTTTGTTTCTTTCAAGTGGCAGGAATTGAGAATGATGCATACCAAAGATTTTGCTTTGGGACTGCCTTATGCGCTGATTACTTTTTTTGCTTGGGGAATCACTTTTTTTCTCTATAAGATTCCTGTTGAGCTTGCAGGGCCTATGACTGCTGCAATACTTTTGGACGGATTCTTGTTTTTAGCAATGATTCTTGCACTATTTTTTTCTGAAAAAATATTTTTGCCAACAAAAAAAGAATGGGGAATGCTTGCTTTTATTGGAGTATTTTCAGGCATTGCAGTCACCTGTTTAAGTTATGGTTTTTCTCTTGATTTGATTTCTATGGTAACTCCCATCGTATATGCTTCTCCTCTTGTTACTATACTCTTAGCGCGACATTTTCTAGAAGAAAAGTTAGCATTGAATCAATATGTGGGAATTATCAGCATTATTATTGGCATTTTGTTATTGGCGTTTTAGAAATATTATCCATTATGATCAAGTTTTAGATGTTCATCAGGCTATCTATTTCTTAATATCATTGGATATCTTGTGCTAATTTGCATAAAAATGAAAGTTCACCTTTCTCTTCTCCTTGATTCATAGCAAGAAGAGAGTAACCCATAGAAGCTTGTAATTTCAAAAGAGGGTTTACACCATCTTGCAATAATTTATCCGCTTTTATGATTACTAAAGACATAACCATACCATTTTCTAAATTTCCAGATTCACTTCCGACCATACCTCCAAAAGAGTATTTTATTTCCATAGGCATATTTAAATTTTTTTCATTTTGTCCTATTTCAAAAAATTCCTGAATTACAACACTTGACTTTAAATCATTGATTTGATTCTGCTGACCTATCGGTAATGTAAGAAGTACCACTGCATCTTCCGATTCAATATCTACGGCATACTCTTTTCCATCACACCTCACATCATTTAAAGTGTTCTTTATTACCCTTGGATCATTTAAGGAATTTGCTAAAGGTTTTGATTCATCATATTGCACATGAGTTTGATTACTTGTTTGATCAGAAGATACTTCTTTTGAGCACCCACTAACTATTGTCAAGATTATTATCAAGATAATTAAAGCAATTGCACAACATATAATTCTTTTTTCCATTTTGAGTACCTCTAATGCATTTTAATTTATTTTAATTGTATCATAGTTATATATTTTTTGGTTCTATTGATTTATGAATAAAAAAACAAAAATAAAAAAAATTATGGAGCAACAATCACTGGCTCTCGACATTGCAAAGAGGTTCTCTTTCCTGATTCATATTGCCTAATAAAAAGAACATCAACACTATTGATGCGACCATCTGCATTGACATCAAGTGCATGCACTGCAGTTCCTTTTGGCACTGACAAAGAAACAGATATCATTGAAGCAAGTTTTGCATCTACTTTATTGATTTTACCATCTTTATTTCCATCACCGCAAAGTCCGCATTGCAATGCAGAAACTCCTGCAGCATAGCTCGCAACAAGATATGCGTCTTTTTCTGTTAAGAGACCGTCATTATTCACATCTCCTCTGCGAAGATAAGTAGTGGATACAGAAATGCTTCTGATTGCTTGATCAATCATCAAAGCATCAAGAATACTTGTTCTTCCATCGTCATTGACATCTCCGCATAACTCTTTACCATTCTCTTTACTATTTGGCTGCAAAACAGCTTGTGCGCTCATGCTCGCAATCAAAAAAGCAAAGCAGAGAGCTAACGCTACATTTTTTGTTTTCATTGTTTTTACCTCACGTTGTTTTCTTATTTTTTTATTTCTTAAGCAGAGCTTTCGCTAGAAAGCATCAATTTAATTTTTAGTTAAACTTATTCTCCAAAAGAAGGCGGTGTTAATTCACCCTCATCTGCAAAAACATCATCTATGCCAAAATTTGAAATGGAAATCTTTGGTATATTAGACGAAGTGTCTATTGCGGCATCTTTCTTTGCTTCTTGTTGCGCATCTTGTTTAGCACAAGCAGTTATCAAAAGCATTAGTATGAAGAGTGTTATGATGAGTTTCATTTTGAACCTCTTCACTGCATGATACAGCTTTTATCTACTTTGACAATAATTCCCTGCCCATTATCTTCCATTTTTTGCTGATCTTCAAGTGTTACCCATTGCTGCTTGTCTGCTTTCCACGTATAAGCACTAAGGACATCGCAACTGTTTTGTATATCAACAAAAGATTTACCTGCAAAAAAACTTGGAACCGTCAAAAGATTCCAACCTTCATCTAAAAGGAATTTCTCAACACTCACTTTCTTTACCGTTGTTTTGAGCACACAATCACTGTAAGAATATACCCAAAAACTATGTTCTTCAAAATATTTTCCAAAATCTTTGCCTAAGATTTCCCTTGCTTCTTTGATACTCACATATTTTTTAAGATCTGAAATATACACAAAAGCAACCAGTTTTTTGTCAGCAGAACAATCAGAAGGCAAGAAATTTTGCACTTCTGCACCTAAACTTACCAAGTTCCAGCCTTTGTTCAAAGATACACTTGTTACAATTTCTCCAGGAAAAGTTGGAGGAGTTATGGTTCTGTCTTGTTTATTGTTTTCAAGTAATTCTCTTTGTTCTTCTCTCTCTCTTTGTTCTATTTGTTCTTCTTTCTCTCTTCGTTCTTCTCTTTCTAGTTGTTCTTCTCTTTGTTCTAGTTCTTCTATTTCTTCTAAAATTTCATCATTTTGTTTAACATATGTTTTAAGATAGATCGTT
The DNA here is from genome assembly GCA_018303205.1 of Candidatus Woesearchaeota archaeon. Lineage (GTDB taxonomy): Archaea > Nanobdellota > Nanobdellia > Woesearchaeales > JAGWAF01 > JAGVYP01. The sequence goes on along the minus strand of JAGVYP010000066.1, from coordinate 62,983 downwards.
GGTGGGTCTCTCGTATCTGTTTCTTGCTCCCATAATACATAAAGATTATTTGAAAGAAGTGCGTACTTGTAAAGCATATCTCCTTGCTGTTTTTCAGTAAGAGTTACTCCATTCACTCTTGCATCAACTTCATTAGCTGGAGCAGCAAGCAAGCTTACAATTATATCATTATGAGCGTATGCACTTGGAAATGCGATTGATACTCTTGCTTCGCCATTTGATAGACTGTCAGGCATAGTAATCACAAAACCTTCTTTGGTTACTAATTTTATTTTGTCGCCGTCAATAGCTTGATCTGTGTTGAGACTCAAAGTAATTACGCTTGTTGCCGTGTTAATATACCCTTTATACTGTATGCCGGCGATGATAAGATTAAATCTGCCTATTTGCTGCCCGCTACAATTTTCTGTAGAAATTTCATACGTTATTTCTATGTTGCTTCTTTCTAAAAAAGTGAGTTCTCTGTTAGTTAAATCTGCACTTTGATACTTAAGCACATGTGTTGTTCCTGCACCATCAGCAGCAGAGCTTAAAAGAAATTCTTCTCCCCTCTTAATTCCATTTGTGAAATCACATTGATTTGCTGCTTCTTTGAATATAATATCAAACTTGAATGGACCATCAACATTCTCATTGTTTACAAGAATAGGTCTAAAATTTGCACCTTCAATATTTGTAAATGTCATTGCATATTCATCATCTGAAAGGCTGTGAAACTTCAAAAGAACTTCACCATTATAAAAAAGAGAATCACCTGTCTCTTGAGCATAAACTATAGACACTGTAGATAGTGTAAATATGCTAATCAGAGTTATCATAAGTATATTGAACATAAAAATATATGTTGAATTTGCTGCATTTTTTGTATTTTTCATGTTATTTTTCCTCCAAATTTCTTCGCATCTTCTTTGCATCTTTGCTGATGCTACAACTGTTAATGTGGACGTTTATATATAGGTTAAGCGGACCTTGAAGGTCCAGATAGGTCCATAAGCTTATTTCTTGGTTAAATCAAGGTTTATAGGGATGTGAAAACCGAAGTTATTGCTCAAATTCTATTCCCACTTGACTTAATTTTATTATTGTATAGTAAAGTATATAAGTCTCTTCCTAACAGAACAAAATATATGAATCTTCCCGTTAAATATTCAAAAATTGCAGGAATTTTAGCAGTTATCTGTACTTTACTTAGTCCTGTTCTGTCAACAATCTTGTGGTTGCTTCAACCTCTTCTTGACGGATCTCAATGGTTTCCTATTCCAGGGTTATATGGAGAATTTGAAATGGTTATTTATGGCAGTGTAGCTTTTTTCTCATACCCTATTTTCTTAATAGCTTTTCCTTTGTTTATTCTTGGTTTTAAAGAAATATTTGTAAAACTAAAAGATAAAATATTTTCGAAAATACCTATGATAGTGATAATTTTGTTTTTACTTCAATTGTGCTATACTTTAATTCAATTTACCATTTTGCAACAGGTAAGCGAAACAGAAATTATTCACATTTTAGGCATCCCTCTTGGAACTCTCCATACTTTCGTGATATTTAGCATGACGTTAAATTTACTTTTTGCTATAGCCATGATCATTTTTGGAATGGGTTTACGCAAGATGGATAAGCTTAAGCATGCGAAAACTATGGGAACTTTATTGATTATTTCGTATATTATAATCGGTATGAACACGATCCTTATGTTTTTAATGAGCACTGAAACCATGAACAGTCCTCCCTTTTATCCTCCATCTGAGAATATGTTAAAAATATTTGGCGGTATAAATATAGTTGTTACGTATATTTATTTGCTTATTGCTTATGCGTATATTCTGGGTGTAAGACTTCTGTCTGAAAAGAAAAAATGATGGTATTATGATTTGACTAACTTATTCCATCCCTAAAAACCAATTAGTAAGGCTTATTTTCTTTGCTTTTTGTATCTTCTGAACTTGAATAATATTTCTCATAACAAGGGAATCTAAGGTTCTCATCAATGAAGTTTTGGGAATTCCTGTACCGGAAATAATTTTTGCTTGAGTAGCTTGGTAGTTATTTTCTAAAAGAAACGTGACGATTTGCTTTTCTCTTGCTTTTAATGAGTTAAGGATATCATTGACACGCTTTTGATCAATGTCGTTCTTTTCTTGTTGAATATTTTTTTCTTCTTTTTTTGGTAATTGAACTTTTTCTTTTTTTTGTAGTTGTATACTTTTTTTATTTTTTTGTTGCCCAACATCATCTTTTTTTGTTTTATTTTTATTGAACTGGTAAAAAAGAAAGAATACGAAAATGATAACTACTGCCCCTATAAACCAAAGGTTTGTATTATTTTGAACGGTTCTTTGATCAAGAATAATTTTTGCATACGTCAAAGTACTTGGCGTTATCATAACGGTACTAAACCCGATACGATCATCATACAAAGCAGCAATACGACATTCTCCTGGAGCAAGATACTCAAGAAGAAATGTTCCAAACTCATCAGTTTCACTATCTTCTACTAAATACTGAGTACATTGCGAACTCACTTTTGCTCCTTTGACAAGCCGGTTATTTTCATCATAAACTTCTCCAAGAATATTTCCAACATGAATAAGATGAGGAGTATACTCTCTTTTTTCATTTGTATCCAGATAAATATTTGCAAAATAATCACTTCCTAAATGTATTGCTTCATCAACTCCTAATTTACCCTTCCAAATACCTTTTTTTATGTTCAGAAAAGTTGTTCCTGTATCGGTATATTGAAGAAGGTTGAGTGTTTCATCAGTTTGGGTATTCGTCAAGATAAAAATAAGGTGTGTATTTGAAAGCAAATTTTCCGCTTCATCACGAATTTCAAAAATGATATTGATCGTATTCTCATCAGGAGGGGAGGGTGGGAGAATGTTTCTATCTTTAGTAAAATCAAGAGTCTCGTTTTCCTCCTGAGCTAGAATGATATTTGAGAGTAAGAGTATGACTACATAACCTACCATGAATAGCTTCATACAATTTATGAATATAAGATTCTTATAAAGCTTTCTTAGCAGAACGCTTTTTACACTGCCGGAGAGGACAATTTGATTATGTTATGCACGCTCTTAATGAAAAAGTGAGGCAGAATCCATTTTTTATTCATTTTTTTGATTTATTATCTCTTTAGAAGGTCGTCACGGAGGTTTACTCTTCGACCTGAGGATGCCAACCTTAATAAGATCTTTGTTCCCGCAAAGCTTAAAAGACTGGGAGAGTTTTTCAGGTTATGGACCTGAGTATTGCTGTACAGCTTGTTCTGAATAGTATTCTTGCTGGAGGTATCTATGCGTTGATTGCATTAGGCTATACGATGGTGTATGGTGTTCTCAAATTCATTAATTTTGCTCATGGTGAAATTTTTATGATAGGTGCTTATACTGCGTATGCTGCTTCTGTCGCTCTTCCGATGCAGGTTGCAGTGCCTTTTTCCTGGTTTATGAGTATTCTTGTTGTTCTTTTTTTAGCGTATCATATTCCTTTTGATTCTTTTTTTAAAAAGAGAGTGTGGTATCAGTATCTGATCATTGCAGGTATTCTTTTGGTCGTTGCTAAGAGTATTTCGTATTTTTTCTTGTATCTTCTGGTGCATGCTTTGCCGCTCTGGATCAGTGCGTTAATATCAATTATCGTGTGCGCAATATTAGGATTCGTTATAGAAAAAGTGGGATATAAAAAATTGCGTGGTAAGGATAGGCTAACTCCTTTGATTACTGCGATTGGTTTTTCTATTATTCTTCAAGCACTTGCATTGCTAATGTTTGGCGGTGAGATACGAAGTTTTGAGTATAAAACGCAAGAAAGTTATGAAGTATTTGGGGCAAGTATAACTCCTCATCAACTCCTTATTATTCTCACGTCTATTATTATCATGATTCTTTTGCATCTTTTTTTGAAGTACACGAAGTATGGAAAAGCCATGCGTGCAGTAACTGATAATATGGATGTTGCAAAAATAATAGGTATTAATCCTGATAAGGTGATTTCTCTTGTTTTTATGATAGGTTCAGGATTGGCTGCTGTTGCTGGCATCTTGATTGGGATTGAACAAAACTTGCATCCTACCATGGGTATTGTTCCAGGGATAAAAGCGTTTACTGCTGCTGTTATTGGAGGCATTGGTAATATCTATGGCGCAGTATTGGGTGGGTACTTTATTGGTTTTGCAGAAAATATAGGTATCTGGTTTATTCCGAGTGGGTATAAGGATGCGATAGCATTTGTCATCTTATTACTGATGTTACTCTTGAAGCCTTCTGGGTTTTTTGGACAACAAAAAGAAGAAGAGGTGCGTGCATGATCACGGATTATTTTTTGAGCATTGCGATTATGATCTGTATGTATAGCATTCTCGCGGTAAGTTTGAACATGATTTTGGGTTTTACAGGACTGCTTAATTTGGGTCATGCTGCTTTTTTTGCCTTGGGAGCGTACACGTCTGCATTGCTGTCTTTAGCAGGTTTTTCTTTTTGGATAAGCATGATCAGTGGAGGATGTGTAGCTGCACTCTTTGGTTTGGTCATTGGAGGAAGTAGTTTACGATTAAGGGGAGATTATTTGGCTATTGCAACATTGGGTTTTGGAGAAATTGTTCGTATTCTTTTAAAAAATGGCGGAGATCTTACCAGAGGAGCTTTAGGCTTGGTAGGTATTCCTCGTCCTTCTTTTTTTGGTATAGTTATAAAAACGCAACTTCAGTATTTTGTTTTATACCTGATCATTGCTGTGCTCTGTATTTTTTTGCTGTGGTGTATAGCACAGAGTCCTTTTGGTAGAGTATTGCGTGGAATACGCGAGGATGAATTAGCTGTTTCCTCATTAGGAAAAAATGTTTTCCAGTACAAAGTTATTGCGGTTTCTCTAGGAGCATGTTTTGCAGGAATCGCTGGAAGTTTATTTGCGCATTATATTACGTATATTGAGCCTAATTCTTTTGGTTTTATGGAAAGTATCATTATCGTGTGCATGGTTGTGCTGGGAGGATTGGGAAGCATTGCAGGAAGTGTTCTGGGTGCTGTGCTGTTGATCATTTTTCCTGAACTTTTCAAAATGGTCGTGCAAGAATGGCTTCCTGTTTCTATAGAGATGCAAGCAGGTATAAAATTTTTATTATACGGTGTCATCTTAGTTGTGCTGATGCTCTATAAAAGAGAAGGATTGCTAGGTGAAAAGAGGAGAGGAAATCATGATCTTGCAAGTTGAGGGACTCCATAAATCGTTTGGAGGAGTTATTGCTGTTAAGAATTGTAGTTTTCAAGTAGAAGAAAAAAGCATCACAGCTTTGATAGGACCGAATGGGGCTGGGAAGACAACCGTTTTTAATGTAATTACGGGATTTATGAAACAAGAACAAGGAAGGATCCTGTGGAAAGGAAGAGATATCACTTTCTTGCTTCCTCATCAGAGAGCACAACAAGGTATAACAAGAACGTTCCAAACGATACGCTTATTTCCGAAGATGAGTGTGATGGAAAATATGTTGATAGCATCTCCTAACGTGTATGAAAAAGTGTATCATGTTTTCTTGAAAAATAAAAAAATGAGAGAACAAGAAAGGATGAATAGAGAAGAGGCATTAAAAATATTAGAAAGAGTTGGGTTAAAGAAACTACAGAACGAAAAAGCAGGAAACCTGAGTTATGGACAACAAAAGCTCTTGGAGATAGCACGTGCAATGTACAAAGAACCTGTATTGCTGATGTTGGATGAACCTGCAGCAGGTGTAAATCCAAGCATGCTAAAAAAAATAAGAGAGCTTCTTCTCGAATTAAAAAAGAAGGGTACAACAATTCTTTTTATTGAGCATGATATGGAATTTGTGATGAACATTGCAGACAAGATTATTGTGCTTGATTATGGTGAAGAAATTGCAATAGGAAAGCCTGGGGAAATAAGAAAGAACAAGCGTGTTATTGACGCGTACTTAGGAGGAGATGTATGAGACGATGGGTGAGAAGTGCAACAGAAGCAGATCTTGTTTTTTTGCAACAGTTGTATCAGGAATATTATCCTCTCCAGCCTATGGCAGAGAGATTTTTTACAGAAAAGATAAACAAGGAAGAGATTTTTATTGCTCTGGAAGATCAGACACCTCGAGGATATCTCCTACTTGAAAAAAGAAGCGTGTTGTTTCTTCCGTATCTTCATGAGCCTTTTTTAATGAGAGGAGAAGAACATGAGGGTTTTGATACGAAATTAATGATGACTGTAGAGTCTTATTGCAAACAGTTAGGATTTCAAAAAGTGATAACAAGCTGTGCAGAACAAAATCAAAATGCACGAACAAGAAACAAGCAGAGAGGATACCAAGAAGGAGGAGTACTCTCTCATCTGAGAAGTGATGGCAAGAATGAGATAGTAATGATAAAAAGTCTTATTGAGGAAGAATTATGAGTAATCTGTTAACCATAAAAAATCTTAACGCGTGGTATGATCAGGCACAAATCTTGCATCAGGTCAATATGCATGTAAAAGAGGGAGAGATCGTTTCTATTATTGGGCCTAATGGAGCGGGAAAGAGTACTTGTTTGAAAGCAATAGCAAATCTTGTCCCAAGAAAAGAGGGAAATATTTTTTTACAAGGGAAAGAAATCAGTACTATTGCATCACATCATTTGGTAAAAGAAGGAATAAGTTTTGTACCTCAAGGAAGATCAGTATTTCCAAGTTTAAGGGTAGAAGAAAATTTAGAACTTCTTGGTTTTATTTTGAAAAAGGATTTGGATAAAAGGATAAAAGAAGTGTACTCACAATTTCCTGTGTTAGCAGACAAAAAAAAGCAAAAAGCAGGCCTTTTGAGTGGTGGAGAACAGCAGATGCTTGCTCTGGGAAGAGCGTTGTTAATCAAGCCAAAACTTCTTTTGATGGACGAACCAACGCTTGGTTTAAGTCCGAAGATGAAAAAGCTTATTTTTGAAAAAGTGAAGGAGATCAATAAAGAAACAAGACTTGCTATCCTCATGGTAGAACAAAACGCTCGTATGGCATTAAAGCTTTCTGACAGAGCTTATGTTTTAGAGTTGGGAAGAAATCGTTTGGAAGGAACAGGTGAAGAACTGTTACATGATAAAGAAGTAGAACATTTGTATTTAGGAGGGCACTAAGCCTATTTTTCATTCATCTTTTTTTATGTCCTTATCTTCTTATAATCTTTTTTACGATAACGAAAAAAACAAAAGAGATGATTACGTATGATATTTCTTATACCAAACACCCATACTGTCTAATGCTTTTTTGAGTGCTCTACCTTTTTTGGTGATATGGTATTTTACTTGAAGAGGTTTTTCTTTAGTAATCTTTTTTTTGATAATATCATGATCTACTAACTGTTTTAATTTTTTAGAGAGCGTTCTGGAACTAATAGGTTTCAAAGCACGAAGAAGCTGATTAAAGCCTTGCTCTTCGTTTTCATAAATAAATTCTCTGATCAGAAAAAGAGTCCATCGATCTCCAACAAGCAAAGTTGTTTTATGGATGGGACAGGTATACTGACGATAATCCATGCTTTGTTTTGTCCACTGATAAGTCATGCTTTACTCTGAGATACTTAGTCTTTATATAGTTTACTTAGTAAAGTGGTAGTATGGAACATACTGCACTGATTGAAAAATATTTCAAAGCAAGAGAAACAAGTGATGAAAAAATATTCTTTGAAATTTTTGATAATGATATTGAGATTTACAACGTGCATTTTCCCATGTATAAAGGAAGAAAAGGAGTGAAAGAGTATAATAATGATTTTAAGAAGAGAATTTCTCAGTGTTCTTTTCAAGTTATAAATATCATGGAGAAAGAAATGGATAATAAAAAAATCATTTTGGCAGAGTGGAAAGCAAGCTTGACCTATCGTGCAGGAGTTCTGGTAGGGGATAGCACGGTAAAAAAGCCGTTTACATTTGAGTTACGAGGTGTGAATCGCTTTGATATCGCTCAAGGAAAGATAACCTGTTTGAGAATTTATCATGAAACAACGACTGCTGCAAGATTAGCAAAAGAGAACTCTTGAATATCTAACAAATTTTTATGAAGGAAATACTGTTTTATTTTTATCGTTTTTCATTAAAAAAGCTAAAAGAAGAAGAAAGTCAAAAAAAAGTTCAAACGAAAATAAAGAGAAACATGAAAAACTTTTTTACTCAAAAAATAAGAGGAGGAACATTACTGCCATTCCTAGGAGAATGCCGAAAAAATGCAGTGTGCTTTTTCCATGTGAAGGTTCTTTGTGGAGTTCTGGGATAAGGTCTGCTAATGCAATGTACATAAAGCAGCCGGCGGTAACTGCAAGAATACCTGCAGAAAAGAGTGTTGATTGGAACCCAATGAGAATAGCGAGAAGGCCGCCAAAAATAGCGGTAACTGCAGAGAGAAAATTAAAAAGTAGTGCTTTTTTTCTTGAAAAACCTGCTTTGAGAAGCACAGCAAAATCCCCTATTTCTTGCGGAATTTCATGCATGATAACAGCAACTGTTGTAGCAACACCTACAGGTGCACTGATGAGATAACTGCCTCCAATAACAAGGCCATCAATAAAATTATGCAAGCCATCTGCGACAAGGTTCATATACGCAAAAGGTTTAGGATGGCATTGTGCATGATTACCTTGAGCATGGCAGTGGTGCCAATACAAGAATTTTTCAAGAATAAAAAAAATTAAAATTCCAAGGAGCAGAGCAATGGAAATCCAAAGTGTGAATCCTGTTTCTTCAACAATTTCTGGAAGAATGTGAATAAAGACATCTGCAAGCAATGCTCCTGCTGCAAAGCTGACAAAAAAATGAGTGAGTTCTTCTGAATGGAATGCCTTCAGAAAAAAAGCTGAGATACCGATAAAAGAGACGAGGCTTATGAGAATAACACTGATGAGTGTAAAGAAGAGTGGTTCTATCATTGTTCTAACCAGTTTTTTTCATCTTCATCAAAATCAAGGAGTTCCATCATTTTTTTCTTTTGTTCTGGATTGTAGTTTTTAAATATTGCTGTAAAAAAAGGAAGTGTACTTTGAAGTGCATCATAAGGTGAGCAATGGGTATACTCTGCAATTTTCTTCGCTATGGCTTTTCTTTTCTGATATTTCATGTTGGCTTGCCAGATTTTTAATAATCGCATAGTTGGTTTGTAGGGTGTAAATGATTTGGGTTTTTCTTCTTTTGCAGCTGCAACTCCTGCAGTAATCAGTGCATTGATAGAGGTCAAGAAGTGCCAGTGCTGCCACCTGCTAATTCTTCCTCTGAAGACATCTGCTCTGCTCAAAGAGGTATAGGCTTCAGCAAGAGCCTTGCCCTGATATTCTTGTGGAAGGTTTTCATCTATCCAGAGGAATTGTTGGTCAATGTCTTCTTGAACATATTCAAAGGCTTGTAAAGCGATGTGAGGGTCTTTGTTTTTGAATACTTTGATCAGAGCTTGAGGCATGGATTCGATGTGATAGCGTGCATCAAGATCTTCTAAGTGTTTTGTAGTAATAGTTCCTTGCATTGCTAAGCCTTGCAGATCATTGATTGCTGCTCTGAGGTCTCCCCCACTTCTTCTGGCGAGGCCTTTCAAGGCAAGATCTTCATAAGAAATGTTTTCTTTTTTGCAAAGGGTTTCTAAAACTTTTGCAATATCTGTGTGGGAAAGTTCTTTGCACGCAATGAGTTGTGTTTTTCCGCGAAAACCTGAAAATTTTTGATCATAAGGATCAAAGGCTGTACAAAGAATAGGAAAGGAAGAGGTACTCATGAGATCTGCAAGAGCAGTAAGTGCTCCTCTGTCCTTTACACCGCTTAAACCATCAATTTCATCTATCAGAATGAGTTTTCCTGTTGAAAAAAGTGATTGTTGTTTGATTGCATTACCCACTTTTTCTTGGATCTGATCTTTTGTTCTGTAATCAGAAGCATTCACTTCAATGAGTTCAAGATTATGTTTTTTTGCTAGTACTTTTGCAAGAATGGTTTTACCACAACCACTAGGGCCATAGAGAAAAGCTGCTTTCTTTTTTTGAGTTTTATAATTTTTGATAAAAATATCGAGAGAGAGTAACGCGTCCTCTTGTCCGGCAATGTCTTCAGTTGTTTTGGGTTCGTATTTGATAATCCAGGATTGTGACATGGAATGAAGTGAGGAGTAAAGAGTATTTAATCTTTGAGATAGCTTTATAAATGCTTTTACTCCTCTCAGGATTATGGAAATACCTAAGGTATACGACTGGAAAAGCGCTGAGCCAAGAATACAACAGTTCTGGGAAGAAAAAGGAATTTTCAAATTTGACCCTGATGATACTACCCGGGAAGTTTTTAGTGTTGACACTCCTCCGCCAACTGTTTCTGGAAAGATGCACATTGGACACGCATTTGGCTATGCACAACACGACACGATTGTACGATATAAAAGAATGAGAGGATATAATGTTTTTTTCCCCTTTGGAACTGATGACAATGGATTAGCTACAAATATTCTCATTGAAAAAATGAAAAATGTCAAAGCATCTAAAATGGAAAGAAAAGTATTTGTAAAACTTTGCCTTGATACTCTTAAAGAAATAAGACCACAATATGTTGCAGATTGGAAACGCATTGGATTCTCAGCGGACTTCTCAATTTTCTATACTACTATTGATGAACATTCACAACGCATTAGTCAAAGGAGTTTTATCGAACTCTATGGAAAGGGACGCGAATATAGAAAAGAAGCTCCGATGATGATATGCCCCCAATGCCAAACTGCTATTGCACAAGTAGAGATGGAAGATGTAGAAAAAGAGAGTAATCTTTGCCATATCAAAGCAACAGTTGAAACAGGAGAAGAACTAGTCTATGCAACAACGCGACCAGAACTCCTTCCCTCGTGCGTAGGATTGAGCGTACACAAAGACGATAAAAGATACGCTCATTTGATTGGAAAAAAAATAAAATTGCCCTTAATTAAAAGAGAAGTTGTTATTACTCATGATGATTCTGTTGATCCTGCATACGGAACAGGAGTGGTATACTTTTGTACATACGGAGGAGTAGATTGCGTTGAATGGCTTACACGACATCCCGGAGTACAACCTATACACATTATGGGAGTAGAAGGAAAATACAACGAAAAAGCAGGGAAATATGCTGGAATGAGTTCTCTTGAAGCCAGAAAAGAGATCATTGCTGATTTACAAAAATCAGGAGCACTTGTAAAACTTGAAAAAATAAAACATGCAGTTAATGTTCATGAAAGATGTGGAACAGATATAGAATATGTTGCAACAAAACAATGGTTCATTAAATATTTAGACTTAAAAGACGACATGCTCTCGTGGGGAAATGAATTACACTGGTATCCGAACCATATGAAAAACCGTTATGACAACTGGGTCAAGGGACTTAAATGGGATTGGTGTATTTCAAGACAAAGAATATTTGGAGTACCGTTCCCTGTCTGGTATTGTGATACATGCGGGGAAATAAAACTTGCAGATATAAAGCAGTTACCTGTAGATCCACTCATAGATAAACCTAAACATCCTTGTAGGTGCGGAAATAACACTTTTACAGGTGAAAAAGATATGCTTGACACCTGGGCAACATCATCTTTAACGCCTCATCTTGCAGCAGAATTATTCAAAGATAAACCTGTTTATAAAAAATTATTACCCATGAACTTACGGCCACAAGGACATGATATTATTTCCTTCTGGCTTTTTAATACGATTATTAAATCACAACTTCATGACAATTGCAATCCTTGGAAAGATGTTGTTATTAATGGATGGGCTTTGGATCCTCACGGAAGAAAAATGAGTAAATCAAAAGGAAACGTTGTTGATCCTCAACAGATTTTAGAAAAATACCCAGCAGATGCACTCCGTTTTTGGGCAGCAGGTTCAAAACTCGGAGATGATATGCCTTATCAGGAAAAAGATTTGGTGACAGGAGTAAAAACGATTAATAAGTTATGGAACGCTTGCAAATTCTGCTTCATGCACCTTGAAAATTTTGATCCTAAGAGTGCAACTGCAACAGAAATGACAGACCTGTGGGTACTGGCAACACTGCAACAACTCATTAAAGAATGCACAGAACATTTTGAAAAATATGAATATTTTCATAGCAAGCTTGAAACAGAAAAATTTTTCTGGCAAATCTTTTGCGACAATTATTTAGAATTAGTGAAAGACAGATTGTACAATCCTGATAAAAGAGGGGAAGAAGCTAAAAGATCTGCACAATACACTATGTATTATACGATGCTCAATATTTTGAAGTTATTTGCTCCTGTGATGCCCCATATTACTGAAGAGCTCTATCAAATTTATTTTAAGAAAACAGAAAGCGTTGAAAGTATCCATAACCATGCTTGGCCTGAGGTAAATGAAAAAATGATGAGACAAGACGCGCTCAATACAGGAAAATTAATTTTGTACATCCTTGAACATGCGCGAAAAACCAAATCAGAACAACAGAAAAGCCTCAAAGCGCCTATCAAGAGGGTATTCTTGCAAGGAAAAATAAGCGAAACACTCTTTGCTACGGTAAGAGAAGATATCAAAGCAGCAACACTGTGCATAGAATTAGATTATAAAAGCCTTTCACCAAGCTCTGAAATTGATATTGCCCACGAGATAGAGCTAGAATAAGCAGGCTCTGTCCTACATGTTGGTTAGCTACTAATACAAATTATCAAGGAAATGGAAGAGGATGAAAAATTCAGAAATCTTTTTAAAGAGAACAAGTTTATAAGAGTATTCTGTGGAGAAAAACGGAGTGAGTGAAGATGAATGATGCGGAAGATATTGAGGAACCTATATTTCAAGGAATACGCCAACAAGGAGCAAAAGGAAGAGGAACAAAAAGAGTAAACAAAGCACAATTTCGTGTTCCTCCAAATGCAGTAGGACTTCTTATTAAAAATAATGGAAGTTATGCTGTTCTAGATATCATTGATGCAAGAGAAGATTCTCCTCAAGGAAGAAAACAAGTAGTTAGAAGTGGAAGTTATATGTCCAGAGAAACAGCTATGACGCTAGCACAAGACGCGGAAACAGCATTGAGAGAATACCTTGGTGAAGGAGTGGTTATTGGTGTTGAGCAAATCCCTGATCCGTATGATAAGGCAAGAATAAGTGTTGGTGTTGTTTTGAGCGGATCAACTGGAGAACTTGAAAAAGCTTTGAGAAATATTCAATCTGATGGTTTACGGATGATTATAGATACCTATGCTCCGCAAAGAAGTTAATCTTTCTCCCTTCTTAGAAAATCTCCGACATCAAAGATGTTTGTTACTACCTCTTTTTTTGAAGTGATAGGATGTACTCTTTTTCCAAATCCGAGTAAGTTATTTTCTTTGTCTTCTACAAAAACAAGTGTATTTTCTGCACAGGTACCTCGTTTTTTAAGAATGCCTTGTGAGAAAATATCCCTGCCGCAGATAAAAAGGAAAGCAACTTCATCATTGACGACAATAACATCGTGCACAAAGGGTTTTATAATTTCAAGGAGTGAAACAGAAGGGAAGAAGGTGTATCCTTTCTGTTTTCCTAAGTAAAGTCCTGCATAGATGGGTTCTTGGCTTGTTTTTTTTGCTATGATTTCCATCGTTTTTTTGAGTCGTTCGTTAACAAAGAAGCATTTTTCATGAAGGACAAGAAGATCTTTCTGGTCTACAATCTTTTTTTTCGTGAATTGTCGTATAAAATTTTCAATCATGTTTCGTCACTTTTTATTTTTTATCAAATTTTTGTTTTTTGTGTCTTTTATCAAATGTTTCTTATTTTTTATGATATTTTCCGTGCCATTACGGAGATTTACTCCTCCGTTGATCGGAGATCTTGCGTCGACAACACTGCATGAATCGCGTTGTCTCCTGATCTTGCTCCAAGGCAATGGCACTTTTTATGGATGATCATTTATTTTCCCTGTTTTCTTAAATTTTGCCATGAAAAATCCTGTTGTTTTGTCTGGCCAGATTCTTTCAAAGGAGAGCATTTTTACTGGGAATTCTTTTTGAAACCATGCGCAGTTTTCTTCGTTTTCTTCTGGTTCAAGTGAGCAAGTGCTATAGACAAGTTCTCCTTCATTTTTTAAACAGTGAAATGCTGATGCTAAAAGTTCTCTTTGTAAAGAGGCGTTTCTTTGAATTCCTTCCAGGTTTCTTTTTTGAAACCAGTCTTTTTCTTGAGTGAAGTTTCCTGAACAGGGTGCATCAAGTAATATTTTGTCAAAGAGTATTCCCAGTGAAGGAGCATCTTTTGAATTGATGTTGTACACAAGACTATTTCGTATTTGGCAGCGTTCGAGATTATTTTTTAATGCGATCATGCGTTCTCTTTTTAACTCAAGAGCAACTATTACACCTTTGTTTTGCATGAGTTGTGCAAGATGAGTAGTTTTTCCTCCAGGTGATGAACACATGTCCAAAACGAGATCTTGAGCATGAGGATTGAGCAGTTCTACAGCTTTTTGGGTTGCTGCGTCTTGAAGAAAGAAATAACCTTTTAAATATTCTAGTGTAGAAGATAAGGGAAAAGGTGTTTTTTGAATAAAATGACCATACTTTGTGTGTTCTGCTTTTTCTAAGATGATATTTTTCTTTTTCAGTTTTTCAAGTAATTTTTTTTCTTCTATGAGTAGCGTATTCACTCGTAAAGCATGCAAAGGGGTGCAAGGCTTGTAGTGCCATCCCAGATCAGCGTAGCGTTCAGAAAAGTTCATGATAAAGAAGGAGGTAAAGCTCCATTCTTATAAGGTTTTCGACACTCTTTTATCCAATCAAAAGGTGATGAAATGGGGAGAGTAGGGCTCAGATCAGAGCGAACTGCACAGTGATGAACATCTCTCACTCTTCTTGTTATAGTTTGTAACTCTTCTGAAGAATATACCTTACCTGGAATATAGAGCCCTTTTCTGTAAGCTTGGATCAAAAAAGGATTTGGCATGCCTTCTTGATGATCTCTGAAAATATCTGTTTCATCATGAGCAAGGTCTCTTTTGAGCTGGGCATGAATTAAAAAATCTAAGAAATCTAATGTTTTGAATTGTTTTGGTACTAATTTTGTTCTGAGTTGGAATTCTAAAAGTTTTGCATAGAGATAAACATCCCCTGATTTTTTTTCTACGAAGTTCATCATTTCAGTTTCATTAATAGGATCTCCATTTCTCATTCTTTGACTAAAATATTTTTCAAATTCCCAGTAAAGAGCAAAGTCTCTTTCAAAGAGGGAGAGCTCAGCTTTTTGTTCAGCTGAAAGAGAAGAAATAACACGAGCATGTTCTTGTTCTGCTCTTGTTTTATACTCTCGTGCCTTTGTAGCGTGTTTTGCTGCATCAGTTAATTTTCCTTTTTCTCTTGATCGTGATGCGCTTGCTTCTTTTTCATGAGCATCATCAAGAAAAAGAACATAAAGAACTTCTGCCAAAACGTGATCATGCACTTGGGATGCTAAATCTGAGTCTGTTGTGAGGACATAGGCAATGGTAGCATAAACAGGAGTGTTCAGGCTTCTGATTGCTTTCAGTACTCTCTCCTTTCTTTCAGGATCAGAGATTTCTTCTGCTTCTTTTGTGAAATGATCGTCTAATGTTCTATAAACTTGGACAGGTTCTGTAACGGGGGGAAGGGTTAATGTTTTCATACAGAGAAAAAAGGTTTTGTTTTTAAAAAGCTATGCCTTTTTCCACCTGGCACCATCAGCAGTGTCCTCTAAGATGATTCCTTGTTTGAGAAGCTCGTTTCTTATCAAATCTGCTTTTTTGAAGTCTTTCTTTTTTCTGGCACGTTCTCTTTCTTGTATTTTTGTTTCTATCTTTTGATCTATGGCTCCACGCTCATAGTCCATAATGCCAAGAACACTGTCAAAGTTTTGCATTTCAGTTTTTATCTTGTCAGCATCAAATGCATGAAGGTCATTTTTTATCTTATTCACGTCATGCATGAACGTAAAAACAGCAGCTAATGCTTCTGAAATGTTTAAATCATTATCCATTGCGTTTTCAAATGCTTCTTTTGCATCCCGAATAAGATGATCAACTACGTTATTGGTTTCATATTTTTTTTTCTTTTGTTTTTCAATGCAGTCATCAAGCATGAGAAGGAAATCATTGAATTTTTGCAATGTTTCTTTCAGATTTTTTAGATTTTCTTCCCTAAAGTCAAGCTGTGCACGGTAATGGGTGGATAAAAGTTCATAACGAATTGCTTTGGGATCATCTCCTTTTTTGATAAGATCTCTTAACGTAAAGAAATTTCTTTTTGACTTTGACATTTTTTCTCCATTGACAATGAGGTGAGCATTATGTACCCAATAATTGACAAATTTTTTGTTTGTTGCGCCTTCGCTTTGTGCAATTTCGTTAGTATGATGAGGAAAAATGAGATCTACACCCCCACCATGAATGTCAAAAGTATCGCCTAGATATTTGGTGGACATTGCAGAACATTCAATATGCCATCCTGGTCTTCCTTTGCCGTATTTTGTTTCCCAGAAGACATTCCCATCGTCTTTATGATAGGCTTTCCACAATGCAAAATCTTTTGCGTCTTCTTTTTCATATTCATCGTTTTTCATTCTTCCATCTGCATTTTGTCTTAATTTTGTTTTTTCAAGCAGAGCAAGTTTCCCATAGTTTTTGAATTTTTTAATTGAAAAATAGATAGAACCATCTTCGCTTTTATATGCTAAACCATTTTTTTCTAATTTTTTGATCAGATCAATCATTTCAGGGATATGGTCAGTTGCTTTGATTAATTTTTCAGGAAGTTCTATGTTTAATAATTTAAAATCTTCAATAAAAGCATCGATAAATTTTTGAGTGTATACTTGTAAAGATTGCTTTGCAGCTTTTGCATTTTTGATAGTTTTGTCATCGACATCAGTAAAGTTCATCACTTCAAAAACTTGGTATCCTTTATATTTGAGATATCTTCTTAAGAGATCTGCAAAAATGTAAGCTCTGAGATTTCCTAAATGGACATAATTGTAAGGTGTAGGCCCACAGAAGTAATAGGTTACTTTTCCTTTCTTGATTTCTTTGAAAAGCTCTTTTTTTCTCGTTAAGGTATTGTAGAGTTGTAACACCATAGAAAGTAGGATTTTGATCTCTTTTTATATTCTTGTTTTTTCATTTTTACAATAATTATTTTCTATATATAAATTATTTTTGGTAAGTATACGAAAAAGAGAAGGAAGACCAGGAGGACACAAAAGATATAAACTCTGAAAAGAAACAGAAAAGAATGGAAAACCAGACTCTCAAAGAATTTGACGACAAACATAATCTGATCAGAGAATACCAACACTGGAAGTTGCTTATCAGAAACAGAAACCAAACATTAGGAAACTGTGTCGCAATTCTCAAAAGGCCTATCACAAAATTTTCTGAAACAACACCAGAAGAGGTTGCAGATTTTCATAATGTCATAAAAGATGTGGAATACGCACTCAAAAAAACGTTTCAGTATGACAAAATCAACTATCTCATGCTCATGATGAAAGACAAAGAAGTGCACTTCCACATCATACCGAGGTATGCTCTGCCCAGAACATGGTCAGGGATGACCTGGACTGATGAGGGATGGCCAAATATGCCTGCACCAGTCAAGGAATCTTTACCAAAATCCCTCTTGCAAAAAATGAAGGAAGAAATTATAAAAAATATGCCACCCCAACAAAAAAATAAAAGGTAATAAGAGTATAGTTAAAAAAAATTCAAAAAGTAAAAATGAAAAAATTGTGAAAGGTCATGAAAATCATTCTGATACACGGAGCGTATGGAAATCCAAATAATGTCTGGTTTCCCTGGCTTGTTACTGAATTACAAAAACTCAAGTATGAAGTCATAGCTCCTGCTTTTCCTACACCACAAGATCATAATTTAGAAAGTTGGATGAGCGTATTTAAACCTTATTTGAAAACTATAGACGAAAATACTATGATTATTGGCCATAGTATAGGATGCGCATTCGCACTCCATGTTCTTGAACAATGCAATAAAAAAATAAAAGCAATCTTTCTCATTGCGGGATTCAGTGAAAAGATAGGCATAGAAAAATTTGACAAAATCAATCAAAGCTTTCTAGAAAAATTTGATTTTGAAAAGATAAAAAGAAATTGCAAACACTTTTTTGTCTACGGATCAGACAACGACCCGTATGTTACCCCCTATCTTGTTGTAAATCTTGCGACTAAAGTAGAAACAAAAATGATTCTTATAAAAAACGCAGGACACTTTCAGGAAAAAACATTTGAAAAATTACTCGAGGACATAAAAAGAGTATAATTCACTTCTTCTTCACTAACAAAAAAAGACTTCAAAAAAGAGAAATCTTTATATATGAATAGATATTAATAATTCATATCTATGAAGGGTGAGAACATGGCACACGCAGAAACGTTTAGTTTACCTGAGACGATGAGCGAAGAGATTACTGCTCTTGTCAAAGCAGGTATGTATTCAAGCAGGTCAGACATGGCAAAAGATGCAATACGCTACCTTTTACACTCGAAACCAAGTCTGAAAACCACTGCAGCAATACAATTATACAAAGATGGAAGTGTAAGCATTGGCAGAGCTGCTGAAATTTCAGAAATGAGCACACCTGATTTTAAAGAAGAACTCGCAGCACGTGGAATAAGAAGAATATCGCCTTCTTCTGCTGAGAGAAGAAAAAAAGGACTTGCCCTACTCAAGAAAAGATGAAATCTTTTATTTTTGATGCTGATATTCTCAGCACTTTTGCAAAAATAGAGAACATAGTGCTCTTGAAAAAAGTTTTTCGTGATGAACTCCTTATCCCTCCAGCTGTTATTGATGACCTAGAACGATCAAAATTACAAAGTCTGAAAAATATAAAGAATTCATCATCGTTCAAACATATATTTCTTACCCAAGAAGAACAAGATCTTGTACAACGACTGCAAAAGAAAAAACTTTTAGGAAAAGGAGAACTTGAATGCATCGCTCTTGCTCACAAAAGAATGATAGTGCTAGTCTCTAATGATAAAAAAGCAATTTCCATAGCTGAGCAATTGGGAATTACCGTTATTGATCTTGAGACTATACTGTTCTATCTCAAAGAAATACTCAGCAAACAAGAATTAAGTAAGATTATGAGTATGATTGAAGAAAAAGATAAAGTTATCATCAGAAAAAAAGATCAACTTCTTTCCTAACTCACTTCTTCTTCACTAAGAAAACACAGTGATCTTTTTCAAAAGGATCTAATTCTTTCCAGTCTATGAGCGTGTATTTTTCTTCCAATTGCCTCTTCATTTTTTTGTAAATATCATGAGGATAAGCAGCCACATCAACGCTTCTTGCTTTGACGCAAAGCATCGCAAATCCCCCTTTTTTCAAAAAGAGATCAACATTGCGTATGAAAATTTCTGCTTGGTTTCTCTGAGCAATATCCTGGTACAAAAAGTCAACTTCACAGATACTGGATGCGTACTCTTCTGGATGATTAGCATCTGCAAGCAAGGGACACATGTTTTTTCTTTCTTCACAGAGAAAGACAAGGTCTCTTACAACGCGAGGTGCAAAGTCTAATGCGAACATGAATCCTTCTTTTCCAAGAATATCAGAAACATGGCTTGGTGTTGTTCCAGAACTCGCTCCTAGATAAAGAACAACATCTCCTGGGCGTACACCAATTTGTCCTATACCTTTTAAAATCGCTGCTGCTAGCTTGCTCTTTCTTGGATTCCATTCTCGGTATTCCTTTCCGTCTCTTTGAACAAGCTTTTCATCATACACTTTCTTACCAGGGACAAGATTAAGGGTGTAGAGTTGTCTTTCTTCTTCAAAAATGTTAAAAAAATGATGGGGTTTCATGCGTTTTCCTTCTTTCCTTTTCTTGATTTGTTTGCAGGTAGAATAGCATTTTTTGATTCAACAAAGTGCCAGAGTGCAATAAGGCCAAGGAAAAGTATGCTATACCAAAGCATATCTATACTCAAGGGCTCATTAAAAAAAAGTCTCATGAATCCAGAAATGTTCCAGAGAAAAATAATGCCTATAGCTAATGCCCAGATTGTGTCAGTTTTTTTGCTGGCTGAAGGAAGGGTTTTCCAGCCATAAAAAGCATACACGAGCATCGTTAAGCTAAAGATGCTTGCATAGAGTAAAAGCTTGCCCATGGTTACATTTCCAGCTTGAAAAGCTTGGAACGCCATTACTAATGATCCTGCTGCAATATCTAAAGGAAAAGGGTTCAATAAGCTAAGGAGGGTATAGGCAAGTAATACAAACCATGCCCAGACTTGTCTAAAAAGCAGTCCGTAGATGATAACAGCATTTATGCCGATTAAGATAAGATAAGCATGCAGAGGTGTTTGGGAGTATGTAAAAGCATTCAAGACTATAAGGGCTAATAAATAAACACATAATACTTTTATGCTTAAAGGACTTTTTTGTTCCATAGTCTCAACCTCATACTAATCGATAAATGATATCAACCTCACTGCTTTTGAGCAAATGATGGTCAGGATCAACAGCACTAATAAATAAATGATGCTTTTTGGTGGAAGCAAATTCTTCTGTTATAAAAAAGTAAGGATATAAACCATCAGTAAGAGGCGTTTTAATATCTAAGTAGTATACTTTATTTTTTTCAGCGTATTTAGATCCTATGTCTTTGTCTGCATATGTTCGTAAATTGAGTGAAAAGGATTTTTGTTGAAAGGTTACAGAAGGAGATCTGATGCGTAATTGAAAAGGATGTCCCTTGTTATCAGCTGAAACAACAAGTATATTGACAATACGCGAAGGAATTTCATATACTCCTCCTTGGTCAGGAAAAAGTTCTCGTCCTGAACCTGCAAAAATACGAACTGCATGAACTTCAGGTTGTGGATCTCCTTTTTGTGGAGGAGGAGTAACAGGATTTTGTAAGGTCTCTGCTTTCTCTTGAACTTCTTGTGATTGTAAAAGCTCTGCAAAGTCTTGTTCGTTATTTTTTTCTTCATTTGAGATAGTTTGTTCTTTTGTTTTTTCTTCGAGAATTACACTTTCTTGAGGAAGTTGATCGAAGACATATGCTCGTTCTATACTTGTATTCCCTTCAGGAAGGGGAGCTAATTGTTCTGCAGGAGTACAGGCAACAAGAAAGCAAACGCTCATCATGATCCATTTCATTTGAATTTTGCCTCAATTTCCTTACGTAAGGTTTCTCCGATAAAGGTTCCTTTAAAATAGTCAACTTTTGCAGCTATGCTCAGTTTGTCAGCAAGGACGCGTGCTCGTTTTCCTTGTTGTTGGAAAGGAGCGTGTTGAAGAAGGGAATGTTGAAGAATAATCCCGTGCTTAGGTGGTTTAGCTTTTGATCTGAGATGTCTAAAGAGTGCTTTTTCAGCTCCTAAAAGCTGAACAGTAGAAGCAGGCATGAGCATTAATTTTTTTAACGATCCTGCAAGTGTAATAAGTTTTGCGGTAATTTGAGGGCCAGCTAAAGCAGTAAGATTGGGATAATGTTTTTTCAAAAGTGAAAAGAGGTAGTCTTCTTGTTCTTTTTTTATTTTTTGTGTGTTGAGAAAAAGAGTAGTAAGTTGCATGATAGCTTCGAGGTCTTTTTTTTCTAAATCAGAACCCATGGAATCAACAACATGAAATTCTTTTAAGAGTTGCTGCTTGTTTTTTTTGGTTATGGTTTCTACAAATTCTTCATGGGAAGCAATATGGTATCCGGTTTCAGGATGATACAGTGCGTACCATTCTCTCAAGCGTTTTGCAAGGGTGTTGAGTATTTTACTCAATTCTTCAAGATGGTGAGTTGCTTGTATCACCAATTGGTCATGGGTAACAGAAAGAGCTATGTGTCTCTTTGTTTGCTGCAGATGATACTCATAGAACTGAGTAAAATTTTCCTTATTCTTCCACTGCTGCAATTGAGTTTTTAATTGTTTTTCTGGAAGAGGCTTACCGAACAAGAGACGCGTCATTATGCAAACTCAGAGAGTGATTTTGTTTCATCTTGGCCACCATTATATCCGGGTGGTACAAGAGCAAAAGCTGTCATTTGTTTATTTTTGTGATAAATTTCAAGTCCTTGTTTGTGATATTCAAAGATGCGTTGCTTGTACACATCTTCTTGTTCTGGAGGAACACCAAACTTGTCATAAATGCCCCTCAGATCATACGTTACTTTCGTGCTTCCCTTCAATTGGTCATTAAAAGGAGCTTTGACAAAGATACGTCTTACTTGTTTGTTAGCAACATAGAACAATAATGCATGTTGTTTGTTTTCATCATTGTCATAATAGATTAAAGTAGTTACTACGGGATTAAAAACTTCTACATCATCAGGAGGACCGAGTTTTTCTTCAACTTGCTCGAGGGTGTCTCCTAAAGCAACACCTTTTACGGTTACTTGGTAACTATTCCAGTCAGAAAGTGAGAAAAGGTCTACTTCAGTAAGCTCATATGCTCTTGTTGTAGGAAGTGGAAAAATAAAATCCTTTTCATCATAAGCTTCTTGTTTTGGTGAGGGTGTCATATCAACACTTGAAAAAATGCCAGCAATCGCAAGAGCAGCTGCCAGAGTAATGACTAGGATGATAAGAGTAGAGAGAAAGCTTTTCATGCCTGTAGGTTGCTGCGGTGCTTCAGGTTCTGGAAGCTCGTTTTTAGAGGGTTTTTTCTGTTTTATTGTTCTCTTGGCCATGTCTAGCGAAGGTCCGGTTTGCTTTATAAATTTTATGGATCTTTTGGACATAAGGACTGTTTAGAAACTCCGGTTTTTTTCAGTGTTAAAAGATGAAAGAAGAGGGATAGGAAATACAAAATGAACACAAACAAAATCTTTAAAAAAAACTTAAAAACAGAATGTTTTTAAATTCTTGCAATCTTTGAATTGAGTAATGGAAATACTTTATGCTCCTTGTAAAAATAAGCAGGAAGCAACAACGATTGCAAAAACGTTATTGCGAGAAAAGCTTGTTGCTTGTGCTAACCTGATAGAAAGCACTTCACTGTATTCCTGGAAAGGAAAACTCAAAGAAGAAAAAGAAGTCATTGTGATTGCAAAAACAAAACAAGCAAAAAAAGCAGAACAGCGTATTCTCTCCTTGCATAGTTATAAAGTTCCTTGTGTTTTAACAGTTTCTGCAAAAGCAAATGTTGCTTTTGAAAAGTGGGTGAACGATCATGATACCTCAATGTAATAGATGCAAGAAGGAAATTGCAATATGGGAAAGCAAGCATGTGGGGAAAAAACATTACCATACCCATACCTGCTCTTGTGGGTATATCACTTCTAGGCATGCAGAAACAGAAGGGAGTATGCTCTCAAATAAGTGGAACGGTATTGAAAAAAAAGTAATAGAAGTAGGCATGATCAAACCTGCAAAGCCAAAGTTTGAACATATCGGAGAACCCAAACCGGTAAAAAAATAGAAAAGGTTAGGCGGAATACAAATGTTATTTTTTCCGTTTATTATTATTTTTACAAAAAAAAACACAAACTAAAATTCTAAAAGAAACGAATTATAAAGACGATAAAATTATTATTATAAAAATACTTGAAAAAATAACGTGATAGAAAAAAACATAAAAATTACTAAAAATTTGGAAAGTTAGGCACAAGGAAAAGCATTCTTAATGTTGTAACAAGGAAAGCACTTTTTTATGGATAATGCCATTAGTGGCAACAATAGTTTTTGAGGAAGCATCCCATGGTTTTCCTTCATAATCAGTTACTTGCCCTCCTGCTTCTCTGATGAGAATAACACCTGCAGCAACGTCATGGAGAACACTTTCTGTAGCATAGATTTCAGCATTACCTTGAGCTATTTGCACAAGTTCGTACGAACTTGCTTGTATAATTTTACATAATGCTATTTGTTTTCCTAGCTTTTCATGAGAAGCGAGATTATGAATTCTCCCAAAATACAACGCTTCTTTTAATGCTCTTTTAGATACAGACACTTTTTTCCCATTCACAAAGCACCCTTTTCCCTTCTCAGCATGAACAAGGGTCTTTAGTGCAGGAAGAAAGATAACTCCAAGGATGGGCTCTTTTTTATACAACAATCCAAGAGAAATTCCAAAGAGAGGGATGTTCCTGACAAAGTTAGAGGTACCATCAATAGGGTCGAGAGACCAGGTATAATTTGATTTTTTGTCTTTTTTTGTCTTTTCTTCAGCAAAAATATTATGATCGGGAAATTTCTTTTCAAGAAAAGAAACAATTTTTTCTTCTATCTCAAGATCTGCTTTGGTTACAACACTACCAGGGCCAAAAGAGTGATCTTTATACTGAGGAGTTACTTTTCCGTAATGTCGCATCATTATTTTTCCGGCTTCTTTTGCAGCTTGAAGTGCAGTCTGCAACATTTATTTCACCAGAGTTCCTGTTACTTTCTTCCCTTCGAGAATATTTTTAAGATTGGTAATGTTTCCTTTCACAATGTATAATCTTTTTTTTGTTTTTGCTGCGTATGCTGTTGCTTTGGGATCAAAAGGGAAGTTTGCTCCGGGTGTCCATTTGTTTCCAACAATGTGTTGCAGTTCTTTCCAGGTCAATGTTTTTTTGGGTTGTGCATCAGGATATTTTCGTGGATCTTTGTCGTAGACATAATCAACATTGGTAAGATTAATGATATGAGTGATGCCTAAATTGTTAGCTATCTGTACAGAGTCCATGTCTGAAGAAAATCCGGGTTTCCAACCACAACCAATGATAATTTTTTTGTCTGTTTTTATTTTTTCTGTAGGATTCGTAATGACATGATCATAAGCTTCCTTGAATAATGAGCGAATGAGTTCAGCATTAAGATGTGTAGCACGAATACCGATCCAATCAAGATCAGAAGAATGAGTACATCCTAATTTTTTTGCTGCATGCTGATACCATCTGCAGGTGTATCCTCCTCCGCAAATGATGACAACATGATATCCTTTCTTCGTATGTGCATGGACAAGGTGTACAAAAGATTTCAAAAAAGAAACATCAATTTCCTGAGGAACAATGAGTGATCCTCCTAAAGAAATGACAACATCCATTTAACTACCTCCTAAAAAAGTAACACCGATAATGATCAGTGCAATGCTTAACCATTTGGCTTTTGTCATGTTCTCCTTTAAAAAATGTACGGAAAAAAAACATGCCCAGAGGTAATTGGTTGCTGCTAAGGGATAAAGAACAGAAACATCAGCCCCGGAAAGAGCAGGGACAAAAAAGATAACGCTTAAGGCATAAGAGAAGCAACCTAAAATAAGATTTTTATTTTTTAATATTCCATCCACGCTCAAGGAAAAAGAGGAAGAGCTTTTCTTGAAGAAGAATGCGCCAAGACCTCCTAAAAAACCAGCTCCCAACACTAAGAGCAAGGACCACCAGAGAATCATGAGAGAACCTCTGTTGATTGTTGAGCATGATACCCGAGAAGGGAAACGCCCATAAAAATACATCCTAATCCGAGAAGTTTAAAGAGTGTAAAGCTTTCCTGGAAAAAAAACCAGGCAAAAACAGCAACCCAGAGATAACTAGAAGCCATGATAGGATATAAAGAGCTTACTTCCCCTCCTTTGAATGCGTACACTAAAAGAAGTGAAGCAAACGCATAAATGAGAATACCAAAAAAAAGAAACGCAGTAAGTTTCGGGAGATACTGAGAACCTTCTTTAAAGAACAGTTGTGCAGTAGTTGTCAAAAAAGTAGTAAGCACAACAAGCAATACAGCAATTTTTTTTGAAGGCATACCTCGTCGTAAACAGAAGTGGTATAAAAGATTATTCTTTCAACAAGATTTTTAAGACAGCAGCATACGCTGGTCTTGTAACAAACACCCCGAAAGAAATAGCCATGATGGAGGTTAAAGCGAAACCTTTGAGCAAACCAGCACCTGCAAAGAGCAGAGGTATCATAGCAACAACCATCGTTGCGTATGCAGCCATGATAATAAAAAAGGCTTTTTTGAATCTTTTCAGCCAATTTTCCTGAGAATTTGCACGCTTACTAAAAGTTTCATCAGTAATCACAATCTGATCATTGACTCCTGTACCAATAGCAACAATGACTCCTGCAATCGCTGCAAGATCAAGATTCCAACCAATCAAAGCAGCAAGACCAAAAATAAGAATAAGCTCACAGCAACTTGACAAAATCATTGGAATCGCAACCTTCCAAGTTCTGTACATAAGAAGAATGACAACACAAACAGCAATCAAAGCAACAAGGCCAACCCATAATGCATTATTGATGAATTGTGCTCCTAATGATGCACTTAAATTATCAGTCTTGACAATGTTCATCTTCACAGGCAAGGATCCTGTGGTTAAAATCGTCTGCTGCCGTTTCATGGACTCTAAGGTATTAGTGATCGCATCTTGTTCAGAAATACCATTTCCAGAACCGCGAATAGAAATTTCAGTAGTTGCTCTCCCTCTTAATTCAGCACCAATTTGCAAAGAGTCAACTTCTTTATCATCAAGATAAAAACGAATATTATCACTCAAAATAGGACTTCCTGAAGCGTCAGGAATGATCTGTAATTTCCCCGTGGCATCGGCTTGACGCCGTGCAGCTTCAGGACTCAAAGAGATAGAAAAAGAGAAACCGCAGAACCATCCATCACCACTCTGTTGACAACCAACTCGGGGATCAATACCTGAACAATCAGCAGACCTGCATACATAAGTAATGTCTGTTCCTCCTCTAAAAACCGTGGTGTTTCCTATGACAGCTTCAAATTTTCCCTGTTTTGCAAGAAGCTCCTTGACTTCTTCTTCATTTGCTCCTGCAATTTCAACGATAACGTATTGGTTTCCAGAAAGATCACCTGAAGATTTCACAACCACATCACTTAAACCATAGACGTTTAAACGCTCCTGCATATTTGAGATGATAATATCCAGATCTTCTTCTGTTTGGAAAGTTTCAGGCTGCAAAACAACTCTTGTTCCCCCTTGTAAGTCAAGGCCTTTTCTGAGATTAGAACTCGGAGCTTCACTGATAGACAAACCTAAAGGTTCAATACCCTGTTCTTCAGTTTTGGGAACTATTCGTGTTACAAGAGAAGTACTATTTGTTGTTTGATTCGTGATAATTTCTTCAGTGATATTCTCATATCCCACTACAACGAGTTTTGGTTTTGTCATTAAAGAATAAAGACCTTTATTCGTTTGGAGAGTTATGGTTTGATTTGGTTTAAGGTTGGCAATTGCAGAAGTATACTCTTCTACGGATTTGATAGGAAGATTATTCAGTGCGATGATCAGTTCTCTTTTCGTAGGAGCAAGGGTAGGTTTAGGATTTTCAATACCTGCTAACGCTGCAGAGGAATTCATAGTAATACTTCTGATAGCAACGCCTTCAGGATTAAATTGAGGGTTAATAGCCACAATGGCAAAGATGATAAAAATAAGCAACGTGATAACTCTTCCATTCATTAAAAGTTTTTTTAACGTCTCATTCATTTTTCTGCGCACCTTTTCGTTCAAGATACCAACGCAAGATACCTGTATTCTGAATCCACGTCATGGGAAGATCTGCAATTAATCCGATAAGTAAAATAAGCATGATTTGCAAAATCGTATCTGAATTAGAAAAGAACAATCCTGCAATTAAAGCAGTTACTGTTGTAGCAGTCATGCTTAAACCTGTTTTGATAGAACTATAAATACGGTCCATAACCGTTCCTTCTTTTTGCTTGAGAACCCTAGTGCTCAGAAGAATATCAGTATCCACAGAATATCCAATCAACATCAAAAAAGCTGCAATACCCGCAGAACTTATTTTAATTCCTAACACATTTATGATAGCTAATGTTACTACAATATCAGAAAAAGCAGCAAGAATCACTGCCAAACTAGGGATAGGACTTCTAAAGGTTATAAAAACAACAAGGGACATCAGTAAGAAAGCGATCAAAAGTGAAAAAAAGGTTTCTTTAAAAAAACTTTCCCCTAATGAAGAACCAATTTCTCCGATGTTGTAATCTCCTAATGCACCAAATTGTGATTCTAAAGCTGAAAGAAGTTCTTCTTGGGAAACATCAGAAGCGTCAATAATCAATCCTGTGTCAGCAATGCTTCTCACACTGATATCTCCTTGAGGAAATTTTTCTGAGAGCAAGGTTTCTAATTGCTCGGGTGGCATGAAGTGATGGGGAAGTGCGACAGAAAGGCCTCCTTTGAGTGAGACACCTCTATGCATAAATTCTCCTGTTTGAGCGTATTGCACTCCAATTTGGGCAAAAGCAAGTAAAAGAATCAAGAAGGGAATGATCATTAATGCTTTGTATTTTTGTTCATAAAAAGTCTTTAATGCCTCAAACATATGATCCCCTGGGAATGGGGGATGGCTCCTTTTATAAAGCTTGAGGTTTTGGAGTGCGTGTCTAAAAAAGAGAATAGCTGCATCAGATCAAGCTTCAAATCAGTAAAATAAAACTATGACAAATGGACTCGCATATGGACTCGAAAGATTCGGAAATTTTCTAATAGGATTGTTTTTTCTTTTCTGCATCCCAAGAACGAATATGGGAAAGAATGTTTAAGGTAGGAATAATATCTTTTTCATGAAGAATGATGGTATGTTCTGATTCGCAAAGGATTGCGTTTTTTATAGCAATATTATTTAAGGCTATCTCGCTGTTGACTGCCGCGAAAATTCCAGGGAATGAGGAGATGTCTAAGGGGTAGATCAAGGAAATCTCTCCTAGATTTTTTGTTGTAGAAAGTATGTGTGTTTTTTTGAACATATTTTTTAGGGTATCTCTTTGGGTATCATCAAGGATGAGGGTAATATTTTGAGAGGATTCGAGTATTCTAAAAATTTCTCCTTTGGAAAAATCAAAAAGGAGATAGTAGGAGGAGAGTATTTCCTGTACTTCTTTTTCTTTTTTGAGAAGAAGGGAGCAAAGATTGGTACGAGAAGAGATTTTTGCTTTTGCTATGATTTCATAGCGTTTCTTGGTTGTGTCTTTAAAGGTATTTGAAAGATCATATCTTCGAATAGCACTGATGATCGCATCTAAACTTGCGCTTATTTCTAGATGGTTTTGGATATAAAGAGCTAAGGCTCTGGTATTTACAAATCCACGTGTTAAAGATCTGCGCAAGGAAACATCTTGGTCTATCAGTGCAGTAACGTGTTGCATCACATTTGTCATAAATGACATAAAAGTACTTATTTTTATATATTTTGTGTTTTTTTGTCACAAAAGATAAAAAGTCCGGATGAACCTTCTTAGCTATGACTCTGAGTATCTCAAAAGAACAAGGAACCTTCTATCAACCGGAGAAGTATCCTATTATAGAGGGGGAACAGAGTCCTCTCGCTCTTTGCACGTGTTGGAGTGATACCGAAACGCTCATAAAGATGCATCCTGAGATTAAAATGCATATCTCCATAACAGGTACCTTGTATAGTCAGGAAGGCATTTCTATTTTGTTGCGTAATCTATTGCTGAACCCGAGTATTCAATATGTGTTCGTATGGAGAAAAAGCCCTCTTTCTAATACAGAAATGGGGAGAAAAGCATGGCAAGCACTCTTTCAGTTATGGAAAGAGGGTATCACAGAGGAACATATTGTTACAGGAACCACGATTTCTATACATAAAGAAATTGATCTTACTTGTATAAGAGAGCTTATAGAAAAAGTAAAGCTGATTGATATTGATAAACAGGATATTTCAGAACTGATAAGTGCAATCAAGCAACACCAATTCTCTTTTCAGGAAGAAAATGAACGAAAAAAATATTCCTTTCCAGAACCGATAAGAGACACCTCTAAAGAGCTACCTTCAGAAGAAGTAGGCTTTCTTGCAAGAGAAAATTCCCTTTTTTTAACATGGTTAAGGGTAGTGGATTTTATTTTGAGTTATGGAAAAATAAAAAAAACAGAATATGGATCACGACAAAAAGAATTGCAGCATATTACCTGGGTCATTGAAGAGCATGAACAACCTTTCTTTCCAAAGCTTCCGAGAAATATAGAAGAGATAATTGGTTTAGATGCAAAAGCTCTAGAAAATTACAGTGCTTGTTTTCTTTCACCTGAAAAAAAAGAAGGTGTGGCATACACCTATGGTGAACGATTAAGAGATTATCATAACATAGATCAGATTGCAAAGATGATAGAGAAATTAAAAAAGAATGCAACTACACGAAGAGCTATAGCAATAACCTTTGACCCTGAAAAAGATTATGAAAGCAGTTCACCTCCTTGTTTGAATCATGTACAAGTCATGGTTGACA
The DNA here is from genome assembly GCA_018303205.1 of Candidatus Woesearchaeota archaeon. GTDB lineage: Archaea > Nanobdellota > Nanobdellia > Woesearchaeales > JAGWAF01 > JAGVYP01. Next base: position 32,820 of record JAGVYP010000066.1, on the reverse strand, counting down.
CAAAAGTAAATCTCTTTGCAACTTTTCGCTCGCATGATATTTTCAAGGCAGGAATTTCTAATACTTTTGGTTTACTTGCTCTGCAAGATTACATTGCAAAAGCATTATCTTTAGAAAAAGGTGTTTTAAGTATTACTTCGCATTCCGCTCATATTTATGAAGAGGAATGGAAAGATGCAAAAGATCTGGTCATGTGTCAATTGCGAGAAAGAATATCAACGCGATTTAAGGAGCACAGGGATTTGGATCCCCGTGGGATAGTAAAAATACAGGTTCTGAACAATGCTATCCAAGCAACGCTTCTTTCTTACGAAGGAGAAGAACTTTTCACTTTTGTAGGAAAAACATGTCGGGAATTAATCATGAAATTTGCTAAGCTGCATCTTTTGTCAAGAGCTGATCATTATTGCGATATCACTATCGAACTTATGAAAGCAGAGATTGCGTTGAATATGCACATACCTTATCAGCAAGACAAACCACTTGAAACTCCACTTTTTTCAATAAAGTAATTGTAAAGATTTCGTATAAATTTATAATAGAGTATAGACAAACTATAAAAAAAGAATGAGGGAGGAAGAATCCATGCCTAAACAAAAAGACATATCTATAAAAGAATCTCTCAAAAATCCAAATTTGTGTAAAGTACGCACGATTACATCATTTATAACTTTAGGAAAAGACAACACACAATGGGAAAAAATTATTTTTGATGCCGCAGATTTTTGTAATAATCTCTCTGAAAAAATTAAGAAAAAAGGATATACCGTGCAAAGTTTGCGTATGGTTACCAATCCTTACGGAGAATATTTAGATACGAGTTCTTCAAAAGCAGCTCTTAGAAGAATGTCTATCCTTAAAAGGGTATTACAATCAAACAAAATGCCAAAAACCCGTATCCGATTTGCTATTGGTGAAGCTCGCAATAAACAAGACTTGTCTGTTCTACCATCTTTAATCAAAGTACAAGGAGATTTAGCTAATGCATGTATTAATATCCCTATAGACGAACTCGGGGTTCCTGACAATACCTTAACTCTTGCTTCTGCTAAGATAGTAAAAAAAATTTCCAAGAGTACTCCTCATGGGCAAGGTAATTTTAATTTTTGTGTAAACTATAATTGCCCATCTTATATCCCCTATTTTCCACCAAGTTACCACAGATCTGAACAAAGATCTTGTTTTGCTATAGGATTTGAAACACCTGATTTACTTGTAGAAGCTTTGAAATGTTTAGGACTACATAAAAATAAAGTTCAAAAAAATCATAACGAAACGAGGAAAGAAGCATTTGCAATTATGAAATCTGCTTTACAGTACCATGCTGATTTTATAGTGAAACTCGCACTTGATTTTTCAAAAAATAAATCTTTTACTTTTTTAGGAATTGATAGTTCAGCAGCACCATCAAAAGAGTGTACCTCTCTTGGTGAATTGTATCATCTTTTGGGAGTGGAATATTTTGGTGCGGCAGGAACGATAGAAACTTCAGCATTTTTAACAAGACTCTTTAAGTCAATTAAAAAAGTTAATCTTATTGGTTTTTCTGGTTTAATGCTGGCTTTAACAGAAGACAAAGGACTAGCATTGGGAACTGAAAAAAGACAATTTGATATTCGTTCATTACTCATGAATAGCGCTGTATGTGGTATTGGATTAGATACCGTGCCGATTGCGGGAGATACAAGTGTTGATAAGATAGCTTCGCTCATGCGTGATACGGGAACATTAGCTTTTCGATTAAATAAACCTTTAATGGTCAGACTTTTCCCTGTTCCAGGATTAAAAGCAGGAGACCTGACTACTTTTGATAGCAAAGATCTTTGTAATTGTAGAGTTTTAGATACTTACTAAAAGTAAACCCTAGGCTTTGCAATCCCATTCTTTAAAAAATTGTGCTAAATACTTTTCCATGAAAGCGTGTCTTTGCTCTGCTATTTTTTTTGCAGTTTCTGTGTTCATCTTGTCTTTTAAAAGTAATAATTTTTCATAGAAGTGATGAATTGCAGGTGTTTCAGTTTTTCTATACTCTTCTTTTGTTAATGTTTTTCTTGGTTTTCTTTCAGGGTCGTGCATCAGTCTTCCTTTATGGCCAGTGTATGCAAAACAACGTGCAATGCCTATTGCGCCCAGAGCATCCAAACGATCAGCATCCTGGACGATGCAAAACTCTTTTGTTTTTTTTATTTCTTTTTTTTCTAATGAACTTGCAAAAGACATGTTTTCAATGATATACAAAATTTCTTTTTGTTTCTCTTTTTCCAAACCTATCTGGTCAAGCCAGGAGGTAATAAGACGAGGAGCTACAGTAGTATCACCCTGATGAAGTTTAGGATCTCCGATGTCATGGAGCAAAGCTGCCATTTGTACGATAAACAGATCTGCTTTTTCCTCTTTTGCAATGTGTAATGCATTTTTCCAAACTCTATAAATATGCCACCAATCATGACCAGAAGAGTCTTTTTCTAATGCTTTTCTTACGTACTCTTGTGTTTGTTTGAGAATATCCTGGGTATTCATTTTTTTATCTCTGTTAGTATTTCTTGAGAAGTCATTACTTTTCCAAAACTTGATTTTATTATTTTTAATGTTGCTTTTTGATCTTCTTGATCGCCACAGAATGTAAGATCTGAACAAAAAAGGACATGGTAATCATGCTGCATTGCCGTTCTGGCTGTAGATTCACAACAGACATTAGTCATTGTACCTGTAATAAGAACTGTATCAACTTTATTTTTTTCTAATATTGTTTTCAAATTTGTTTTAAAGAAAGCATCATAACGTGTTTTATCAATGAAGATATCATTTTTTTCTGGTTTAAGTTCATCTATGATTTGCCAGCCTTTGGTTCCGCTTCGTAAACCTTCTTTTTTCAACTGAGGAAATAAGAGTAGCTCAATAGCATTTTTTTTTGGATCAAAACAATGTCTTGTATAAATGGTAAGAACTCCTTTTTTTCTACATTGAACTATAAAATTTTTGAATTTTAAAAGATGATTTCTAATTCCTGGAACTTCCATAATAGCATTTTCTTTTACAAAATCATTTTGCATGTCTATGATAAGGAGTGCTGGGTTCATAAATGAGTAAAAGCTTATAGATTTATATATTTATCCTTGAGAGAAGATATTGAAAAATGACAAAAAGAGAATTGAAAGGAAACCCAAACGTATTTTGGAAAGAGATTTTGGAAGGTAAAAGATTATGTTCAGATAAAGAAGCTGATGCATTGCAAAACCATATTAAAAAACTCAGGAAAGAATACGGATTTAGAAATCAAGAAAAGAAATGGCAATCACTATTCTTTTAATTTTTTCTTCGCGGCTTCTAAAAAACCAAAGAATAAAGGATTGGGTCGTAAAGGCCTTGAAGTGAATTCAGGATGTGCTTGTGTTGCAACAAAAAAAGGATGATGGGGTAATTCGATGTATTCAACAAGCTTGCCATCGGGTGACATACCGCTGAGCATCAGACCATGTTGTTCTAAGGTAGAATGATATTCAGGATTGACTTCATATCTATGTCTATGACGTTCTTTTGCGTGGCTGCTTTTATATAGTTTGGATACCATACTCTCTTTTTTTAATAACGCTTCATAGGTTCCCAGGCGCATGGAAGCACCATATTGTTTTTGTTCAAGCAATTTTTTCTGTCCTTCAAGGATGATAACCACAGGATTTTTTGTGTGAGGATTAAACTCTGTCGTATGCGCATCTTTTAAACCACAGACGTTTCTTGCAAACTCAATAACTGCCATTTGCAAGCCATAACATAAGCCTAGATAGGGAATCTTATGTTCTCGAGCATATTGTACTGCTTTTATTTTACCTTCTACACCTGAAGAACCAAAGCCTCCAGGAACGATAAGGCCATGATACTGTTGTAAGGTTTCTATTTTTTTCGGATCTTTTTCGAAATCTTTTGCATTAATCCATTGTATTTTTGCCTTGACATTATTGGCCCAAGCTGCGTGTTTTACTGCTTCGATAACTGAAATATAAGAATCTTCTAGGGTGAAATCTCCCACATCAAAATATTTTCCAATGATGCCTATGTTTACTTCTTGTTTGAGCATGTTAATTTTTTTTATGAGTGATTTCCAGAGTTTGTTCTTATTTTTTTTATAGCGTAAACCAAATTTGTTCAGGATATGCTTATCCAAACCTTGTTGTTCAAAGACAAGGGGAATACGGTAAATATTGTCTACATCAGGTGCTGCAAAGACTGAGGAAGTATCTACGTTGCATAAGAAAGAAAATTTTTCTCTTCTCGTATCATCAATGGGTTTTGTAGATCGTGCAATGATATAATCAGGTTGTATACCTGCTTCATTGAGAAAGCGTATGGAGTGTTGTGCTGGTTTTGTTTTCATTTCACCGATGTTTCCTGGCACAGGAAGGTACACGACATGGACATAGAGCAAGTCTTTTAATTCTCGCTTGAGTGCGCGCATAGCTTCTAAGTAAAGGATGCTCTGATAATCTCCTACGGTTCCACCAACTTCTAATAAAACAAAATCTGCTTGTGTTTGTTTGGTAACTTCTAAAATGCGTCTTTTAATTTCTAAAGGAATGTGGGGAATAACTTCAACACATTGCCCATTATATTCGAGGTTTCTTTCTTTTTGAATAACCGTGTTGTACACTTGTCCTGTAGTGATGCTATGATTTTTCATGACATTCGTATCAAGAAAACGTTCATAATTGCCCAAATCCTGGTCTGTTTCTCCTCCGTCTTCAGTCACCCAGACTTCGCCATGCTCTGTTGGCCTCATGGTGCCTGCATCCACATTAATGTAAGGGTCTAATTTGATAGCAGTTACTTTGTAGCCTTGCGCTTTGAGCAGATTTCCTATAGAACTCGTAACCACGCCTTTTCCCAGACCTGAGAGTACACCCCCAGTAACAACGATAAATTTTGCTTTCACTCTGGGATATGAAGAAAAAGGAGAATGTATATAAAGGTTTCGTGTGATAAATTCAGAAGAGCGTTAAAATTCCTCTCAACACGTGGCTTCCATCAAATCCTGGTATAGGAATCATGTTGAAAACAAAAAGAAATCCATTAATGCGTTTGGTAATAGACCAGAAAAGATGTTGTTTGTGAGATAATTTTTTGGTAGTTTTAATGACAATCCATGCGATGCAAAAAAGAACAAGATTGAGAGCAGGTCCTGCAAGAGCAATGACTGCGTGCTGCGTTTGCGTTGCCCCAAGAGTAGAAACATATCCTGGAACAAAGAAGATAAATCCTGTGTTTAAGAGTTTTAATACTAATCCAATGCCTAACCACATATAAGCAGCGTGGAATGTTGCTTGTAATCCCATGCTTATTGCTACAAATTTGTGAGCAAGTTCATGAAAGATCACTGAAGGAGCTGTGATCATCACCGCGAACCAGAGAGCATGCCAATTAAAAGAGCTCATTTTTTGCAATGGATCGTAAGCCTTTTTAGAGGGTGGAGGAAAGAAATCCATGAAAATAAAACCTACTGCAACAGTCATGATAATAAGATCAAGAAGTTCTGAGAATGTTATCAATGCCATAGTCTATTGAGAGAGTTCTGTTATTTAAATGTTGTTAAGATGCCATATTCTTTGATGTCTATTTTTCTTTTCTTAAAAAAAAAAGAAGAAAACATAAAAGAAGAATTCATGAAGATTACAAAGTGGGCAAACACTTATATAGAGTAAATATTCCCCTAAAAAAATGGCAATGCAAAGAACGGTACAAGAGGGAGACAAGGTAAAGATTTTCTATAAAGGTTATTTTGATGACAAAACCGTGTTTGATAGCAATGAAGGACAAGAAGTTTTAGTGATAGAAATAGGAAAAGGAATACTCTTGAAAAAATTTGAAGAGGCAATACTCGGCATGAAAGAAGGAGAGTCTAAAGAGATTTCTCTCAAAGCAGAGGAAGGATATGGATTGCCTAAAGAAGAGCTTAAGCAAGAAGTTCCTAGAGACAAAATACCCAAAGAAGCTCCGTTAAGAGAAGGAGTAATCTTAACTTTAGTTTCTCCTCAAGGACAGCGCTTATTTGCAACGATCAGAGAAATAAGAGAGAACACGGTTGTTTTGGATTTAAATCATCCGCTTGCTGGAAAGAATTTGAATTTTCACATCACTGTACAAGGATTTGCATAGATTTTTTATTATTTTACTAAACCTTCAAGCGTAGTAACATTTGCTCTGAATTGCGCAAGATCTGTAGGTGAATACAGTTCAGGTTGTGCACTACAATAAGGAACTAAATTTCTGAAAAAGGCAAGCCTCATTCTAAAGTAAGGTACTCTTTCAGTTTCAAGCATTTCTCTTTGCACAGCAGTTATCTCTGAAGACAAAGCATGAGTACATCTGTCAGGAGCATCAACACCAAGAACGACAAATTCTGCATACTCATGAAATACGGCAAATTTTCTCCACTCTGCTTTCACGCTATCCGAAATACCTAGTACCTATTCCCTATCTGGATCTCCTGTACAACGAAAAACAAAATCAGGCAACTTAGTTTCTAGAGAAGGAGGAAGTACAAAATAGGAAAAAGTATGACCTAAAACAGTAGCAGATACTACAGGAAACCCCTTACCACTAAAATAATCTCTTGTCCCTTGTATCTCTGCTGGGCTAAATTTCTTCATAATCTTGTAAGTAAGAAGATGTATAAAAAGATTACTTATAATACCCATACCAGTCGAAGATAATGCGTTCTGCAGCTTTCATGATGTCTTCTCCTTGTCCTGTAAGGACTAAGCAATTGTGATCAAGTGTAATAAGAGGACCGGGTTGGTTATTCAGAAAAATCACTGCTTTGTCTTTGTCGTCACACGTAACAAGGTCTGTGCAAGACTCAGCTTCTTGAGTACAGGCAGAAAGAGGAATGCGTTGAAATGATCCTGCGAGATGACTAGAGAGTTCTTGAGCAGCTAAGGCGACAAAGGCAAGGTCATGCGTATTCAAAGGATCAAAAGTAATAAAAATTTTTCTTTTGTCAAAAGTACTGTTCAATGTTCCCGTCACAACGATGTTTTTTACTTGTTCGGGGGTATAGCGAAAGGTTAAGTTTTGTTTCATTCCTTCTCGTGAAAGATACGTTCTCCATACTTTAAGTGAAGGTTCATACGTAAAAATGTTTCCTTTTACAATGACTTCCTTTTTTTCAGGAGTAGGTGGCGCAATAATTTGCAGTGTTGTATTTTCTACTTTAACATAAGTTGGAGGTGTATCTATTTTTTCTTCTGGAACTATTTCTTTTTTTTCAAGAGGTTCTTGGGGAGCTTGTTTTATCTCTGATTTTTCTTCAACAGAAATAGTTTTTTCTTTATCAGAAATACAGGAAACTAAAAAAAAGAGAAGAAGGAGAGAGATCAGGAATATGGTTTTCATAAAAAGAAGAAAGAACAAGAGTATTTATGTTTTATGGTGTTACGCTGATATGTCCTTCGGGTGCTTTCAATAATAAACCACGGTAAGGGTATTCTCCAGGAACATCAAAACGCATGTTAAAACTGTCTCCGAACTCAAGACGACCACTGCGTGCAATGCTGGTATAGCCTCCTGTAGTGTTCACAATATGAATAATTTGCAATCGTGGATCTGTATTAGTCCAAATGACCATAGTGCCACGTGATATGGTAATATTTTGGGGAATAAAAGCTTTATCAGTAATTTTTACTTGGATTTCTTTTTTAGGAACATAGACTTTTTTTTCAGTTTCTTGAAGCGGTGAAGATCGATGAATGACTGTACTTCCGGGATATTCTTTGATGACATACGTTGCAGATGAAGATTCTGGATATTCAAGTTCAGTTTGTTCTTTATTTTGTTCTAGGACCACCGCTGAGGTGATAGAAGCGTTTGGAAAATAAGAGGGACTAGTGAAAAGAATGAAGAGAAAAAGCACTGAAATAAGTGGAACTGAAGGATGGATATTTTTTTTTCTCAGAAAAGTGAAGAAGGGTGGTGTAAGAAAAAACGCGATGAAGAAGAAAAGAAATCCTAGGGAATAAAAGGTTTGCACAAAAAGGTGTGCTGAAAGAAGTAGCGCGATAATCGCTAAACACCAAAAGAAAAATGCTAACTTCTGTATGAATATCACCACTTTTTTAGAAAGTAAAGAATCCTACTATAAAAGTCTTACTTCTCTTTGATCTCTTCTATTCTTTTTTCAAAGAATTCTTGGTTAGGTGGATTCAATTTAAGTGCTTGTTTGAGCACTTTGATTGCTGATTTGGTATCGTCAAGATGGGTATAGGCTGTTGCTACGTTGTTGTACATGTTTAAGATATGATTTGCAGTACTCGTATTTTTCTCAAGAACAGGTGAAAGCAAATCTACCACTTTTTCGTATTGTTTTTGTCCAAAATAAAATGCTCCTAAGTTGGTAAGGGCAAGAATACTTTCGGGATTTTGTGCAACATCATTTTTCAACAGTTGCCCTGCTTCTTCTGTTTTTCCTTCTTTGAGTAAGTTTTTTATTTTTTCATTTTTTTCTAATTTGTTTTTTAAATCTTCAAGGATGGTTTTGAATTTTTCAAGTTTGGTTTCTTTATAAGCGAGATCGAGAATTTTCATTGCACCCATGATATTTTGTGCTTGTAAGAGTGTAGCCGATAAGTTTTGGTATGCGACTTGATTTTTAGGATCGCGTTCTAATGCTTTTTTGTAAACTTCTACAGCATCTTTAAAGCGTTTTCTTTTCGTATAAATAATTCCGAGTTGAAGATACGTAGGAATATACGCAGGATATTTTCTTAAGGCTTCTTCGTAGAGGTCAAGAGCTTCAAGCATTTTTCCTTGTCTGAAGTAAATGTCTCCTAATTCAGCTTCAGGTTGTTTGTATTTTCCAAGTTCTTTTGTTTTCAAGAATAAGGGAATTGCTTTTTCAAAGTTTCCTTGTACTTTGTAAATATGCCCAAGTTCATAAGGATACTGAGGATTTTGTGGATCGTCCTTCATTGCTTTTTGACAGATCTTGGCATAGCGTTCAATGCGTTCTTGTTGTTTTTTATGATCATGTTCCTCTACATCGACGTAATGGGTAATAATGTCTGTTACTTTAATGCCTTTTTTCTTTCTGAAAATGCTATCTTTGACATCTTCGAAGACCTTCCCTTCAAATTGAACGCCATCCATATTTCTAAAGAGGGAAAGCACAGGAAAAATAAGATATCCTGCATATCCTCTTTCTTCATCATAGGTTCCTGTTGATGCTATAAAACGCATATGGTCTTTGTTACTGGTGTACATTCTTCTTTCAAGAACATATCCTGCAACATCTTTTTGTTGCATTTTTTTGAGAATTTTTTCTTTGTCAACTTCAGCAAGGGTTTCTCCTGCTTTTAAAAAGAGAATCCAAGATCCTGAAGCTACAGCTAAAGCTGCATTTTTAGCATCAGCATAGTCGTCATGCCATTTGTGAGCAATAACCTTTGCACCTGCCTGTAAGGCTACGGTTTTTGTGGAGTCCGTGCTTCCTGTGTCTACGACAATAATTTCGTCTGCAAATCCCTTTATAGAGCCCAGACTATGCTCGAGCCTTTGAGCCTTGTTCTTGACCAGAAAACAAACACTGAGTGTCATAGCAAAAAGAAGAAAGTCTCCCTTTTTATGTGTTATGGTTTCTCTGGGAGTAGAGTTACGTGTATTTTTTAAAAGTGTAGTAAATAAAAGGTATAAAAAAAGAAGAATAATGCTAGTATTTCCCTTTCATGTGGTCTATTCTTTTTTGTAAAATGTCTTTTTTGGGAGTTCCCAGTTTCATGGCTTTTTCATAAGCGCGCACAGCTTTAGGAAAGACACCTTGTTCTTCATGAATTGCTCCTATTAAGACAAAAAAGGCAGCATAGGGTTCTTGCAGATTGTACGTTTTCAGATTTTCCTTTGACAAAGTTAATGCTCTTCTGATCATTCTCATGGCAACAGGAAACTTGCCTTGTCGTGCATAGGAAAATGCAAGATAGTAATGATGATCTAGATTTTGTGGGTTGAGATCAACTGCTTTTTCAAAGTAAGCACTAGCATCTGCATAGCTTTTTTTTTCTAAGGAGAAGATTCCTTGTTTAAATGCTTCGGTAGATTCGTTCATGAGAGTTCCTCTTTTATTTTTTGTAAGGTTTCATCTTTGATTCCTTTTTTTTCTGCTTCTTGTAAGATTGTAAGTGCTTCTTGTTTTCTTCCGGTTTTTTCATAAAACTGGGCAAGATTGATATATGCTGAGGGATGTTGATGTTGTAATCCTTGTTTGAACATGGCTTCTGCATCTTCATTTCTTCTTTGTTCGAGATAAAGCATAGCAAGGTTGGTAAAAGTCTGTAAGGGTGCTTTGATGTTTTTATTTTTCGCTTCCTGAAGCGCTTTTTTTAAGAGTTGTTCTGCTTTTTCTTGTTGATGATGTCTTAAAAAAAGGAATGCTGCATTGTTAAGCGTGGGGATATCTGTAGGGTCATGTTTGAGTGATTCGCCAAATGCTTGTTGAGCCAGTTGTTCTTTTTTTTCTCGTAAGAAAAAATATGCGAGATTGCGAAAATCACCTGCGACATCTTGTGAGACTAAGATTCCGTGTCTATAGGCATCAAATGCTTTTTCATCCTGATGAAGTTTATAGTAGGTATGTCCTAGAAAGTCCCAGGGTTTTGCTGTTCGTACGCTGAGTTGGGCAGCCTTTTCAAAATAGGGAAGTGCATCTTTATATTTTTCACGAAAATAATAGTAAGAACCCATTTCAAACCAGGGTTTGGGATCTTGAGGTAGTTCTTTAAGTTCCAGAGCGATAAGCTTTTTGTAATACTCATGTTTTGCTTCTAATAGTTTTTTTTCTTGTTGTAATCCTTGATGATGAATAATGACAGGAAGAGAGAATATGTTTTTTTTCTTTTCAACGAGAACAGATTCTACAATTTCGTGTACTCTGTAACGAAAGCTAATATCTTGATGGTTTCTAAATAATCGCACAAGAATATTTTGTACGGGGGTAGAGGATACGAGATAGGAGGGTCTTTGTTCAAGAACAGGGGTTACTTGTTGGAGCATATAGGCGTCTGCTTTCTCTACATTTGTTGCTCTTCGTATTTTTTTAAAGTCAACAACCGCAATTTCCTCGTCAGGGTCAAGAATAAGGATCCAGTCTTTTGTTGCACGTTTTAAAGTTTCATTTCTTGCTTTGCTAAAATCATCTTCCCAAGGAATATCGAAGAGGGTTACTTTGGAATGCTTGCCAGCTATTTTTTTGGTGTTGTCCGTGCTTCCGGTATCTGCGAGGATAATTTCATCAACAAGTGGTTCATGATGGGTAAGAAAGTGATCAAGGCGTTTTCCCTCATTTTTAGCAATAATGCAGAGACTTATCGTGGCCATAGAGTAAGGGAAAATAATCCCATTTAAAAAAGTACGCTTTTAGAAGGTACAAAGGAAGGTAAAGAATTATTTTCCTTTTATTTTTCTCTTTTTCTTCTCTCTACTTTTCCTATCTTTTTTTATAAAAAAATAACATTCAAAGAATGGTGGAACTTTTTGTGTTTCAAAGAAAAATAAAAGAGAGTTTTAGAGACAAGAAAATGATTATGATAAAAGAGAAAAAATGATGACGATAAAAAAAAGATCTCTTCTTGAAAAAGAAGTTATACGGGTGATAAGATACCTCATAGAGAACATAACTTTATAAACCATGGAGAATTTTCTCAGCGTATGAACCTTTCTGTGGTCATACCGTGTTATAATGAAGAAAGAAGAATTCAAGCAACGCTTGAGAAGGTTATTCCGTATCTGGAAAAAAATACGAAACAATTTGAAATTCTTATTATTGATGATGGAAGCACAGATAAAACAATAGAGAAAGTGCAACAGCTTCACAACGCAAACATCAAGATTCTCAGAAATGAGCAGAATAAGGGAAAAGGGTATAGCATTAGAAGAGGTATGTTGGAAAGCAAACACTCTTGGATCTTGTTTAGCGATGCTGACTTGTCTACTCCTATAGAAGAGTTTGAAAAATTAAAAGAACAGCAAGCAACATATAAGGTTATTATTGGGTCACGAGCATTGCGAGGATCTCTTATTGTAGAAAGACAGCCTTTGTATCGCGTTTTGCTTGGTAAAACATGTAATAAGATGGTACAAGCTTTAGGATTATGGGGCATTAAAGATACACAGTGTGGTTTTAAGTTGATCTCAAAGAAAGCTGCTCAGGACATTTTCAAAAGACAGTATCTGAATGGTTTTAGTTTTGATGTGGAAGCACTTTTTTTAGCATCCCGTCTTGGGTATGACATCAAGGAAGTTCCGGTGGTCTGGAAAAATTCTCGAGAAAGCAAAGTAAACCCATTAAAAGACTCTTTGAAGATGTTTAAGGACATTTTAGAAATGCGTTGGAAACATAGAAAAGCATAAATAGGATCTTTTCTTCTTTTTTTCATGAGCTTTGTTGAAAAGTATCAGTATGGAATTTTAGCGATCATCTTACTGCTCATGTTTTCGCTTGGAATAGGGAGTATGAAGGGGGATTCTCTTACGATTGATGAATTTGCTCATATCCCTGCAGGATTTACCTATTGGAAATTGCAAGATTATCGTCTGAATCCTGAGCATCCTCCTTTGATGAAACTTCTTGCAGGTTTTCCCATGCTTTTCTTGGATCCTGAATATGATACAGGAACAAGTTGGAAGACAGCTGATCAGTGGGAGTTTGGAAGAAGATTTTTCTTTCTGAATAATCCTGAAAAAAAAGAACAACTTGTTTTTTGGGCGAGAATGCCTATTCTTCTTGCAGGACTTTTTTTATGTTTTATCGTATTTCTTTTCGCACGAAGTTTGTATGGAGTCAAAGCAGGATTATTAGCAGCATTTTTTATTGCATTAGAGCCTAATATCCTTGCACATAGTAAGTATGTGACAACTGATCTGGGTGTTACCTTATTTTTCTTTTTGAGTGTCTATCTTTTATGGCGATATCTTCAGCAGCCTTCTTGGCAACGAGCAGTATTGCTTGGCACTGCTTTGGGTGGATGTCTCGCAAGTAAATTTTCTGGGATTCTTATTTTTCCCGTTGTAATACTATTGGTATTTCTCTGGTTTTTCTTAAAAGAGGATAAAAGTGAGGGAATAAAAGGGTATTTGAAAAAAATAAAGTGGTTTTTTCCTAGTTTTATCGTCGCACTTTTTTTTGTGTTTGCTGTTTACCAATTTGTACATTTTGAAGCGTTTTTTGTGGGACTGAAAGATGTCATGCTTCATTCAGAGTGTTTTTTAAGACTCCTCCTGCGCTTTTTGCTCTCCTTATCTTAGTTGTTCTTTTTTGGAAAAAAATTCCTTCCTTATCTTGGAAAAAAGAATTTTTCTTGATCATTCCTTTTTTTGCTTATCTTGTTTTTTTTATGATGAACAACATTAATATTGGTGTACGTCATATCCTGCCTGTATATCCTTTTCTTATCGTTTTTGTGAGTAAAGTTGTGAATGTAGAGATAAAAGAGAAAATGAAAAAGAATATTTTTTCCTGTTGCATGGCGCTTCTTATTTTGGGTTTTGTACTTTCTCATCTTTTGATTATGCCGCAGTATCTTGCATATTTCAATGTCTTTGCTGGAGGTCCTGAACAGGGAAAAGAAGTATTGCTTGATTCTAATCTTGATTGGGGACAGGACTTGAAGAGGGTTGTTTCGTATTTGAAAAAAGAGGGTATTGAGGAAGTGAATATCAAGTATTTTGGGCATGAGCCTATAGAATATTATGGTATCAAAGCGCATGAGTTAGGATGTTTGCCATTGCCTGGTATTGCTGTTATTAGCATTAATGCATTGATTGGTTTGGAGCCGTATTATGCTGAGTGTTATGCTTGGCTACGGGAGAAAACTCCGATTGCAATGCCGGGGTATTCTGTGTATGTGTATGATATCAAGGAAGAGGAAGTTGATGAAGCAACAAAACACAAAGCTCTTTGTGAACAGAGCTGTAGGGAAAAATGCAATGATCGTTTCTTGGCTTATGAAAAAAGTTCCTTAGATGAAGAAAATGTTTGTTCGTGTTCTTGTAAGAAGGTTGAGTAGAAGAAAGATATTTGTTGAGCATTCAATATACCAAGGTCATCACCTTGGAGTAAAACCAGAAATCAATCCGATTCATGCAGGATTGATTTCGCAGGAGCTCTGAGGGACGAAGAGTAAACCTCCGTGATGACCTGAAAAAAGATAGAAATAAAAGTAAAAAATAACGGACAATTCTAGGAAAACTCTTGGCATTGCCCGCCAGAAAGTTTAAATTCTGAAAAGGTGATTTCATCAGCACCGACAATAACTGTTCCAGGCACTGCTTGCCTTTCAAAAAGAACATCATTGATTGTTACATCGAGAAGATTGCTATCATAGAGTTCTTCTACTTTAATGGTAAATCCTGTTTGGTTGAGAGCAACATTTGCAGGAGTATCAAGCCTAACCCATTTGCAAAATGCGCCATCATTGACGCAAACATTAACAGAAGTAGTGATTTCAACGCATCTTCTTCCTTCTCTTGCTCTGTTGCAATCTGCATTGTCACAACATTGGCTGAGTGCAATGCACCTGTCTTGTTTGTTGCAGTATTTGTTTCCTGTTGTACATCCGCATTTTCCTGTGTTCGGATCACAAACTTGGTTGATAGGACAAAAGGTGTTTTCACAAGGATTAGTGCAAGCACCATTGGTGCAAATACCGCTTGGACAATCAGAATTGGTGCAACATTGGGATTCGGGAACACATTGTTTGTTACAAACTTTATAGCCTTGCTCACAAACGCATTGGAATCCTTCTACTACTTGATGTTCTCCATCACAGACCAGTATTTGGTTAGGCTGGAGAATAGCAGGAGCTTCTTGGTCTGATTGTTCTGATGTGGTATTTTGCGTAGTTTCTGTAGGTATAGTTTCTGTAGTACAAGCTGCTAAGAAGATCAGAAGGCCAAGGAAAATAAGGATGAAGGATTTCATAGGAGTGTTGAGCAGGAGTTTATATATAAAAGTGTTCTTCAAAACAATATTTTCTATATAGAAAAATAAAAGGTTTTTAAGAAGAACCCTCATGTTCAAAAAAATGAAGAACATAAACAAGATGGTAGTACTCTTTTTTTTCGTTTTTATTCTTATAGGATGTGGAGAAGAAGAGCCTATAACCCTAGGTATCGTGAGCGAAAAAGGGGTAATGCCTTCAATCCCTGTATCCAGAGAGTAAGGATAATAAAAAAGAGATGATTGAAGGCATTACCCCTTTTGCAGAACTAGGAATTCCGATATATGTGATTCCTGGAAATCATGAAGAACAAGAGGTTTATTTTTCTGGAATAGCTGCATTACAAGAAAGATATCCTTTAGTTTTTGATTTGTATGATGCAGATCTTGAAGGTGTTAATCTGGTAGCATTGAGAGGATATCATGATGAACAATTCATTACCAAAGAAGGATTTACGTTAGAAGAGAAAGAGTATCAAGAAACACAAGAGAAAATTACTTTCTTTCAAAAACAAAACGAACCTCTGATTTTTGTAACACATGGACCTCCCTTGTCTGAAACTGACCAAGATTGGGTTGAAGGAGTTGGTCATGTGGGAGATGCAAAGATAACAAAGATGTTAGAAGAAACAAAAAATAAAAATATGCTTCATGTGCACGGCCATCTGCATGAGCATAGCGGAAAAGAAAGCATCTTTCCAGTGGGAACCTCTCTGAACATAGCAAGTATTACTTCCTACAACAATAAAGATGCGCCTTCTGTTACAAAGATGATAATAAAAAAAGGAGAAATACAAATTCAAAAATAACGTTATATCATTCTTTCTTACTTATATACACCCTGTAACCCCCTCCTTTAGCAAGGATATCAAGGTTTCCAAAAACGTTTTTCATGTGTTCACTTAAGGACTTTCCTCCTTTTTGATGTCTGGCAACGATTTGCAATGTTCCCTTTTCATTGAGATGATGAAAAGATTCCTCCATTAATTTTTCACACACTTTTTTTCCTGCTGTTTGAGGAGGATTCAGTAAGATAACATCAAAGTTTTTGTTTATTTTTTCAAATCCGTCGCTGATAACAACTTTTGCGTTTTCAAGATTGTTTTTCTTAATGTTTTTCTGGCAAAGAAATACTGCACGCTCATTCACATCATTCATGAGCACTTCTTTTTCAGGAAATGCTTTTGCGAGTGCAATGCCTACTGCTCCATACCCGCAACCAAGATCAAGGATGGTTTTTGCTTGTTCTGGAATCTGGGAATATTCTATTAATAATGCAGATCCCTTGTCTATTTTTTTCAAAGAAAAAACTCCTGAAGCGGTAAGAAAGGTAAGGGTATTTCCGTGAAGCACAGCTGAAAATTCCTGTTCGCGATAAGAAGAAGTTTGATGCTGGGAAAAATAGTGGGGTGTCATAAAATTTTATACCATCGCAATAAAACACGATCTGTTGCGCGAAGTAATTCTTCTTTTTCACCTTGCACAGTCATGCAGTTACCATTCAAAATAATACGTGTGGGTGCAGCATCGCGCAGGTAAATCACAGAGGCATTTTGAGCAGTACAATCAATGATAGGTCTGTCAATGCATCCCTCTGTTTCTTGTTTTGTGCATGCTGCAACAGGCATGATATTAAATGCTCTGACCATGCTCTCAGAAAAGGCAATAGCTGAAATAGCAACATAGGAGAGATTATGTTCTGCGGGGTCATGGGTAATGTAAATTCTTCCTTGGTGAAAACGTTCATCTAAAATACCTTCTAATTTGACATCAAGTACTTCATAGGGATTATAACGAAAAGGAAGATTATAAACTGTGTCATTCCTCACACATTGGGTAACCCAGAACAAACCTTCTTTGGTGAAATAATTATCGTTATAAATAACATACTCAGTGCCTTCTCCGTCTTGCACAGGAATAAAGAGTTTCCAGAGCAGAAAGAATGCGAAAATTGCAATGATTCCTATGACGGTCCAGAAGATGATGCGTTCTTGTTTTTGTTCTTTTGCCTTATCTTCTTTGATAGGTTGAGTAGTTTTTGGTGCTGCTTCTTTTTCCTCAGGTTTCTCTCCCAGCATTTCATGCATAGTTTTTCTGGTGAAGGGAAGTTTTCCTACTTTTTCAATGTCTTTCATGCAATAACTCCATAGAGGGCATAGCGTAATCTGTCAAAATACTGGATAAGATCAGTTTGGGTACTACCTTCAATGATAAAGCAGAAGTTTTCATGTGTAAAAGAGGTTTGGTTTGCTGTTCTAAAGAGTAAGACTTGATTCTGGGGCGTTGCAGTTGCACAGGTTACTTCAGGCAAGCTGTACCCTGTTGCATTGACTAAGCCTCGCTGTACGATAATGTTCTTATGATCATAAAGTTCTGTTTCTAAAAGGTATTGTATGCTTCCCAGCGTTTCAGCATAGAGATCAGTAGGGTCATAGGTCATCAAAAAAGAGTTAGTATCTTTAAGTTGTGTGATATCTTGGAGTGAAAGTGATTCTACGTCTTGAGGAAGAAAGGTAAACTTAACGGTTTTGTCATTGATTTTAGTATCATATTGAAAATCTCTTTGGTTATAGGTAAAGGTGTATTCTTGATAAGTATAGCTTTGTGCTTGATCAGGATTGTTTATAATGCCAAAAATACTGAGTACCATAACTCCAGCTATGAAAAGAGTAATATACCATCCTGTTCTTTTCTTTCTTTCAGTTCTGGGAGGTTTTGTTTTCATGTTCTAAAGCAAAAGGCAGGAGTTTAAATGTTTTTCTTATTTTTAGGCTTAGATTTCCAAGGAAAAAGATAAAAGAAGTTGTAGAGTGATATCCCTTCTCCTAGAAAAGCTTACTTTTATAAAAATAGGCAATTGAACAGAGTGATGAGTGAAGAAAGGAGAAGGAAAAAACCTATAGAAATAACGCTAATAGATATTCTCTTAAGTGGTTCTGGATCACCACTAATAGAAATTCAAGAATCATCAGGATTAATCATTATACAAAGTGGTCAGAGGAGTCATAGTCCTTGTGTGACTTATGATTTGGGTACAGCGCATTATAATTTTAATGCTACAAAATATATTCCAGAAGGGATTCTTGATTCTGTAAGAGATGAAATAGGAGTGGGTGTTCAAACGGGGGAAACAGAAGATGTTGGTGAGATAAGAAAAGTTTTTAGTGATATGCGCAAAAGAGAAACAGAATGGAATGGTTCTGAGGAAGATGTTTTTGTTTTGCCGATACCTACCAGGCAATCTATAGACCTTCTTTTTCGTGCCTTTGCTGGAAGAAGTGGACAAATTGCAATGCCTTTGCCTAATTGGCATTTTTGGAACTTAGATGGTTTTGCTAATCAGGAATATGATTTTGCTTATTTTGAGGCAAGTACAGAGCAAGAATTAGTTGATAATTTTAGGAAGATTGCACCAAAGAAGAAAATAAAAGCTTTGGTTCTTGTTGATCCTGTTAATCCATTACTTTATCGTATTTCTGAAGCAGCAGCGAGAGAGATTGATACTATTGCATTAAAATATGGTGTTGAAATTATTATAGATGATGTGATGAGGGGTAATCAGCCTCTTGGACAAAGAGAGTCTTTAAGCAGATGGTTTACCATGCCTTATGTTGTTGAAGGCTTATCTAAGCGTTTTGGGGATAAACCTTGTGGATATCTTTCTTATATTCTTGTTCCAGAAGGAAATCGGAAAGTAAAACAAAGTGTTCCGAGAGTGTCTCCTCCTCCTTTTGGACTGGCAAGAACTGTAGAAAATATATTTATCTACGGTGAACAACCTGCATTGAAAGAATTAGAAAGAAGAAATGACGTATTGGATAGTGAATTAGGACAAGCTTGTCCTGAAATGAGGATAAGAAGGCCTTCTCCGAGTCATATGATTTCAGTATTAGAATTACCTAGAGCTATACATGCTGGAGAGTTAACTGTTTTTTTATATGATCAACATCCCCATGTCCTAACAGGATCTTTCGAAAACTATGATCCTGAACAAAGAGTAAGAACCTCTCACAGACATTTGTTAAGAGTCTCTACAGGAAACATGGATTTAGATGGTATTAGACAAGGTACTAAGTTGTTGGCAGAAAGGATTCGAGATTATCAACCATGACAAATGATCCGAAGGAAGAATGGGATAAACTTCAAAGAAGGATACAAGAGATAGCTAAAGGAGATCCTAGACTTTTAGGTTTTGCAAGTGCTCATCTAGGATACGGGTCACCTGTGGGTGAGTTGATAGGATTTGATTTTAGAGATGCAAATATTGATTTTGCTCCCTTTGGAACAGATGCGCACGAATTAGAATATCTAAGAAGAATTATAGACACTATTGACTCTGGATGTGAAACCGTTACTGAAAAGCCTCTTGAGGGAGTTGTTCGGGAAATTCTTCATGCAGAAACAACACTTGAATTGGAGAGATACAACTTGTTCACATCTGCAAGTGGCGCACGACACGCATTAGTAGGAGTACTTCAAAAATTAGTTACTCAAGATAAGCCTGTTGTTCTTTATGCATCACCTAACTGGATTTTTGATAATGTTATGACAAAAGTTCCAGGTGCACAAGGTTATGGATTTCATGCGACTAGCGCGGAAGAATTTGTTGAAGGATTTGAACAACATGCGCAAAACAATGTTGCTGCTCTGATTCTTGTTGATCCTGCGAATCCTTTAGGATATCGGTTTAATAGAGAACACATAGAAAGAATAGAATCCATTGCTGAACGTTCTGGTATTGTTCCTATTTTTGATGACCCTTTCAGAGCGTTGCAAGAAGAAGGAAAAAGACATTCATCTTCTCAGTATTCTTCGAGAAGTGTGATTGTAGAGACAACATCAAAAAGATTGGGAGCAAGGGGTTTAGGAATAACATGGACCTTAGTACCAAAACAGTTAAGTCAGGTAACTCCTGAGATAGCTATAGGGTGTCAAGGCTGTGAGAATATCGCTGCAATCACCATTGATAGTTTGTATCAGGCTAGGTATGGGGAAAGAATAAGAGAAATGCTTATTGCGAATAGTAAGGCCTTCCAAGCGGGTTTGCGTTCTGTAACAGATCAGGGTGAGTTTAGACAAGCGTTTCCTGGGATGCCTATCTTAACTTATATGCTTCCTGAATATTTGAATCCGAGAGAAGTTCTAGGATTATTAGATCCACCAGTGCTGATGACTTCTGGCTTCGATTGGATTACCGCAAATCTTAGGGGAGATCCTGATCAGGATTTTAGAAATAGTAACAAAAGTGCAACAAAGCATGGATTTTCTTATCTCAGAATTTGTCCTACTAAAGAACCTGCTGATCGCTCTTATGTTGCGGGAGTGATTCTTGGAACAATGGTTCAGAAATTAAAAAGATAGGGATAACCCAAATCTTTCTCATTTTTTCTTTTAATTTTAGTTTGAGTTACATCTTTATAAAAAAAATAAACAAAAGTACGAAATAAAAAACAATAACCAACGTACATCCAGGTAAAGTCAAGTTAAGTGGGGATGCCTTGGAGTGATATCAGGAGAACATCCGATTCATGCAGGATGTTCGACGCAAAACACCACGATCAACGGAGTGGCAAGATCTCCGCATTCCCACAACACACACAACTTGACTTTACCGTATATTCGCAACCTTTATATACTATCGCTTCCGATATATCGTTACCGATACTATGGCGCAAGGTCCTTTGAAAATAACGGTGATGAAACTCTTGTCTGAGAAAGAGACGAGTGGTTATCAGCTCATGAAAGCAATGACAGAGAAGATAGGCTGGAAGCCAAGTCCGGGTTCGATGTATCCTCTTCTTGCAGATTTGAGTAAAAAAAAGATGGTGCAAACAAGAATTCAGGGAAGACAAAAACTGTACAGGTTAACTCCGTATGGAAAAGAGGTACTTAAAAATCTTCAAGAAAAAAGAAAAGCATTTGTGCAAGAATTAGAAAGTAACATGAGAGTGTACAGTTTGGTAGGTGATCAGCAGGAAGCAAAGGATATGGAAATGATTTTGCGCATCATGAAAGATCGTGAAGGCCACTTATCCTGGTTACATGAAGAAGCAGTGCTCTTACGAAGAATGATATTTTCCCTTGCAGAGAAAAATCCTTCAAGAAAAGATCAAGAAAAAATAAGAAAGATTATACGAAAAACAACAGAAGCATTGCGGGGTTTCGTATGAACATTATTGAACTCAAAGACGTCTGGAAAATTTACCATATGGGAGAGGTAGAAGTAAAGGCACTTCAAGGATTAACTATGCATATTAAGAAAGGTGAATTTGTCGCAATCATGGGGCCGAGTGGAAGTGGAAAAAGTACCTGTGTAAACATGGTAGGTTGTCTTGATATTCCTTCAAAAGGAAGTGTTTACCTTGACGGACAAGATATTAGTACTCTAGAAGAATCTTCCCTTGCACAGATAAGAGGAAGAAAGATAGGATTCATCTTCCAAACCTTTAATCTTATCGGAACACTCAACGCACTAGAAAATGTTTCTCTTCCCATGATTTTTCAAGGAACTCCTTTAGAACAAAGACAAAAAAAAGCAAAAGAGCTTCTTATGCTTGTTGAATTGCAAGACAGAATGTATCATAAGCCTGCAGAACTTTCTGGAGGACAACGTCAAAGAGTAGCAATTGCAAGAGCACTTGCCAATGATCCTGAAGTGATTCTTGCAGATGAGCCTACAGGAAATCTGGACAGTGTGACAGGAGAGAAAGTGATGTCATTCTTAAAAAAGCTTCATAAAGAAAAAAAGAAGACTATTATCCTTGTAACGCATGATCAGAAGTTAGCAACCTATGCAGATCGTATTATGTACTTAAAAGATGGAAAAATGGATAAGAAAAGGTGAGCCTATGAAAACAAGACGATACATAATGATAATAACTATGTTCATAATGCTGATGAGCAGTGTGTTCGCACAAATCACTGACCTTTTTGGAGAAGAAGATACTACAACAGTTACAGATCCGCAGAGCACAAAAGCTGAAGTTCCCCATTCTAATGTCAAAGTAACCTTTTTGAGTCAAGATCCTGATCCTGTTGAGCCAGGAGAATTTGTAGAACTCCGTTTTCGAGTAGAGAATTTTGGAATAAAGCCTGTCAATACGGTTGTATTCAATTTAGAGCTTCAGTATCCATTCTCATTTGCAGATCCTGAAAAAAAATATGTCGACATAGGTACTCTGGGAGCAAGACAAACAGAAGAAGACAGCGCAATACTCTTTTGGAGATTAAAAGTGGATGACAATGCTGCAGAAGGCGAAGAAGAATTTACACTGATTTACAACACGGAAAAGTATGGAGTTATTCTTGATGATGAACCCACATTTAAGATACGAGTACGAGGAAGAGAATCGATTTTAGGAGTAGAATCTATAGAAACCATTCCTCCACAACCAAAACCAGGAGACCAAGTACAGGTAAGAGTAACACTCAAAAATTTGGCAGAATCAAGTATTGATGAAGTAAAGGTAAAGCTTGTCTTGGATGAAACTTCAGTTGCTCCTCTTACTTCAGCAAGCGAAAAAGTTATACGAGAGATTCTTC
The DNA here is from genome assembly GCA_018303205.1 of Candidatus Woesearchaeota archaeon. Lineage (GTDB taxonomy): Archaea > Nanobdellota > Nanobdellia > Woesearchaeales > JAGWAF01 > JAGVYP01. The sequence goes on along the minus strand of JAGVYP010000066.1, from coordinate 10,304 downwards.
CGGGAAAAACAGAGTCTGTTCTTTTTGATTTGATTGTTCCTCCTGATGCTGAATCGAAAGTAAATCTGATTCCTTTACAGATTGAGTATATGGACAAATTTAATCAGGAACATGTGGTAGAAGCAAAGTTTGGACTTACAGTCTATAGTCCTCCTGAATACGAGCTGGTCAAAGATGAGAGTAATGTGTTCTTGTCAGAACAGCAAGGAACGGTTGTACTTTCTGTTTCTAATACGGGAACAAGCGATATTAATTTTGTTGTTCTTGAACTGATTCCCACAGAAAACTATGAGATTCTTTCAAGTTCAAAGAGCTATTTAGGCAACATAGAAAGTGATGATTATGAAACAGCAGAGTTTGAAATTTACACGCATAAGCTCAAACCAGGAATAATACCTCTAAAAGTAACGATGAAATATAAGGACAGCTTTAATCAGGATTTCATAAAAGAAGAACAAATGGAATTGCGTATTTTTAGCAAGGAAGAAGCAAGAAAATTTGGTTTGCTGCCCCAACCTCCTTATATGAGTATGGGAATAGGAATTCTTGTTTTTGCACTTTTACTATGGTACATTCTCCATCGCAGAAGAAAAAAGAAACATGCTAAAGCCATGGGACAGCATGCATGATCAGAGATTATTGCAGTGTATCATTAAAGAATCTTCATCAGAGAAGATTGAGAAGCTGGCTTACCATTTTAGGTATTGTCATTTCTGTGATGAGTATTGTGGCTCTTATTTCAGTGAGCAATGGATTAGAAAATGCGATTGAAGAACAATTTGAAAAGATAGGCGCAAATAGGATTTATGTGATGATGAAAGGAGGTGCTCCGGGAACCACTACGGGATTAACTACAAAAGATGTGGAAACGCTTGAGAATATGGGAGAATTTGTTTATATTACTCCTTATCTTGTGGAATCCAGTGTAAAAATAACGTATGGAAAAGAAGACTTGTATGCTTCGATAACCGCATGGCCTGCAGATGATGCTGATAAAAGGTTTGTAGATTATGATTTTGATTTTCTTGAAGGAAGACATTTTAGGAATGGAGCAAGATATGAAGTGATTGTAGGGTATCTCACTGCAAAGGATTTTTTCAAGAAAGATATCGGTGTCAATAATAACGTGTTGATCAACGAAGTGAAATTTGAGGTTGTGGGAATCTTTGATGAGATTGGCAATGAACAAGATGACAGGATAATCCTAATTCCTTTGGAAACAGCACGAGAAATTTTTGGGAAAGAAAAAGAGGTAAGTTTTATTGAAGCAACGTTAAAACAAGGAAAGAACATTGATCAAGTTGTGGAAAAAACAAAGAAGAGATTAGAAAGAGAGCGTGATGATGAAAGTTTTGATGTTTTGACACCTACTCAGATTCTTAATTTTTTACAAACAGCGCTTTTTATCGTGCAGGGGATTCTGGTCAGTATTGCAGGTGTTTCTCTTGTTGTGGGTTGTATTGGAATTATGAATGCTATGTACACTTCTGTTTTGGAAAGAACAAAGGATATTGGGGTTATGAAAAGTTTGGGTGCGAGAAATAGGGATATTATGCTTTTGTTTCTTATAGAAGCGGGAATGATTGGAATCGTGGGTGGTATTCTTGGGGTTATCTTGGGCATGACAGTAAGCTTTGCAATTGGTGAAATGGCAAAACAAGCTGGTTTTGGTCTCTTAAAGATACAATGGGATTGGTATCTTGTGGGAGGAGCATTAGCTTTTGCTTTTTTTATAGGAATGATTTCAGGTGCACTTCCTTCACGGCAAGCTGCAAAGTTGCATCCTGTTGATGCTTTGAGGTGGGAGTCATGAATGAGTATGTTTTTATGGCACTGCGCAACCTCAAGGCGAGAAAACTGAGAAATTACTTGACTGCATTGGGCATTATTATTGGTGTGACAGCACTTGTTTCTTTGATTACTTTAGGAGAGGGGTTAGAAAAAGGAATAGGAGATACCCTAGATAGGTTAGGACCGAGACGAATCTTTATAGGACCTAAAGTGATTACAGGAATAGCAGCAGGCCCTCCTAGTGGAATTAGTACGTTAAGCGAGAAAGATGCGGATACTATTAAAGGTATTTCTTCCATTGAATATGTGAATGCTATTTTAGTAGAAAATCTCAATATAGAATTTGGAAGGGAAAAAAGATTTAGGAGAGTACAAGGAATAAGCTTGAAGGATATTGAGAAGATCTTTAAGGAAGTGGATGTTCAATTCAGGGAAGGAAGATTACTCCAAGAAGGAGATACTCATGCTGCGATTATTGGACATGGAATTGCAACAGAATATTTTGAAAAAGAGGTACGATTACAAAATTCTTTTTATTTGAATGGTGTAAAATTTCGTGTGGTAGGTATTCAGGAACCGCAAGGTGATGAAGCATTAGATTATAGAATAGCAATTCCTCTTGATACGATGCAAGAGCTTCTTGATGCTGGAGATTCTGTATCCGCAATCACTGCGGTAGCAAAGCCAGGGCAAGATGTTGATTTCGTATCAGAAAAAATAGAGAAAGCTCTTGAGAGGAAGAGGGGGGATGAGAATTTTCAGGTTACAAATCCTAAGAAAGTGCAAGCTCAAGCACGGGAGATTTTTGGAGTGGTAAAATTTGTTGTTGCTGGCATCGCTTTTATTAGCCTTATCGTAGGAGCTATTGGTATTATGAACTCCCTGTATACTGCAGTGCTTGAAAGAAGGAGGGAAATTGGGATTATGAAAGCAATTGGCGCAACCAATCGTGCAGTATTAAATTTGTTTTTATTAGAAGCTGCTTTTCTTGGTTTTGCCAGTGGTATCATAGGTATTTTCTTAGGAATGAGTATTGCGCTCTCTTTAATGTTTCTTATCAATTTGGCAGGTATTGTAAAGCTGGTCATTGCTGTAAATATCTGGCTGATGCTCTTTGGCTTAGCATTTTCTGTTGGTTTGGGAGTGCTTGCTGGAATACTTCCTGCTCTGAGCGCAGCTAAATTACCTCCTGTGGAAGCGCTGAGGTATGAATAAAGATTTAAAGGGGAAGAGGTAGACACTCTCTTATGAAAAAACAAAGCAGATTTTCAAAACGATTAGAACATATAACGCATAAGATTATTCCTTATCTTCTTGTTTTGCTCGCTGTCTTGCTCATTCTGGATAATCCCTTATGGATGTTGGTAAATTTGCATCAATATGAAGAGCTCGTAACCTTTTTTGATGTTATTATTATTTTCTTTTTTGTTGTTGATCTTTTTTATAAATGGCAGAAAGTGAAAAAGATAAAGACTTTTGTTAAATTGTATTGGATTGATCTTCTTGCTGTGTTTCCTTTTTATTTATTTTTTAGACTCTATGAGGAAGCTTCTGCTGTCTTAAGCACAGGTGAGAGAATAACTGAAACTGCGCAGAAGATGACGCATGAAGCAGTATTATTAAAAGAAGTAGAATTATTGAAAGAAGAGCGATTGGCAAAAGAAGTAAAGCCTTTCTTTCGGGCAATGAATGGTATACAACGTTTCTTTCGATTATTCAAGGCAAGGATGTATCTTACGTTTCACGTAATGATGCATCATAAAAAAGCAAAATAAAAGCCCTCGATGGGAGTTGCACCCATGACCTTCGGTTTACGAAACCGACGCAATAGCTACTATGCTACGAGGGCGGAATCATATCTTCTCTAAGATTGCTTCTTTTGTTTTCAAGGTCTTTTGACAGGCAAAGCAAACGCTGTGTTTTTTGCCTTGTTTGTCTTTGATATAAGTACCCAAAATCTTCTTCAGAAAGGTTTCTCCTAGTGTGTTTTTGCAGATTTCGCATTTCATGCTAAGGCAAAACTATAAAAAGTTTATAAAGTTACCTCTTGCTATGGACAAGAAAGTTTTGATAGGAATACCCACTTTTCCTGGTCAGGAGTACTGCTTGGAAGCATTTTGCGAGCATATTAAAAAGATAGACTATCCTTTTTTTGATGTTCTTTTTGTGGTTGATAAAGGAGAAGATGATTATAAGAAAAAAATTGAGAGCAAGGGTTTTTTTTGTGCAATGTTGGAAAATGAAAAGGGCATCCGTATTGAAAATATTACAAATTGTAGAAAACTTTTACGAAAAAAAATGTTGGAAGGAAATTATGAATATCTTATGTTCATTGATTCTGATGTGTTAGTGCCCCAAGAGATTATTAAAAAATTGATGAATGCTGATAAACCCATTTGTTCAGGCATTTTTTTATCAACCTTTTCTGTGCAAGGAAAAGCTATGGTTGCCCCTGTAGCATATAATTTTGCAGGAGAAGAAAAAATAAGATTAATGATGAAAAATGAAGTTTTGAGTACTGATTTGAAGAAAATTGCTGTGTGCGGTTTTGGATGTTGTCTCATAAAAAGAGAAGTTTTAGAAAAAGTAGATTTTAGATGGTATGAACAAAGCAAATCAGGAGAAGATGCTGCTTTTTGTCACGATGCAGCAAAGCTCGGTTATGAAACCTGGTTAGATTGCAATGTCAAAACCTGGCATATCAGTTATCCTCCTGGTGATGAGAGAAATGAGAAGTTTAAAATAGGAAAGCATTGAGAGAATAAAGATGATTCAACCGAAAGAATATGAATACCTCTGGACAGATTATGATATTAATTTTATTTTTACATCCTGTTATCTTTTTAAGGAACTGAGAAAAACAGATATGATTCTTATCTATGACTGGAAAACAAAAGGGTTATCTTTCTTTTTATCAAAAAAAGAGAGAATAAAACTTTCAAACTTTGGAATACTTTTTTATGAGGAACTTTTTCCAGAATGGGAAAAGAAAATAGAAAAATGTGTTGAAACAGGAAAAAGATTAATTCGTGAAACAAAACGAGATATTCCTTCTCAACTTTTTATGAGACAACTGAAAAAAAAGTTTATAGAAAGAGTTAATCTTTTCCAAGCCCTGGGAGGAAATTATTTTTACACAGAATTCTTTTTTCTTGATAAAGTAGAGAAGATGAAAAAACAAAGCAAAAAAATGAAGGAAACCCTTGAGAAGATGGCAAAACGTAAGTTTGAAGCAAGGCAAGTACTTAATGAGTTTTACAATTATAATCATCTTTTTATGCCGTATGTAAAGGAGATAGGTGTACGGACAAGAGGAAAAGATCTTCCCTGGCTCAGTTTTGAGGAAGTAGCAAAGGTCATAGAGGGAAAAAAAGTAAAAGGGTCGAGAAGAGAGAAAACGAATTGGCTAGTAACAAAGTCTAGTAATTGGAAACTTATTGAAGGGAAAGAAGCAGAACGTATCAAGATAGAATTTGAAAAACATTTCTTTAAGAGAAAGAGGAGTATGCTAAAAGGAGTTATAGCAAGTAAGGGAATATGCCGAGGAAAAGTTAAGATCATAAGAACTATTTTTAGTGATGTTATACAACAAGAGATTTTCAAAGTAAAAAAAGGAGATATCCTTATAGCCAATACTACTGGCCCAGAAATGATGATGGCATGTCAAAAAGCAGGGGCCATTGTTACTGACGAAGGAGGGCTTACCTCCCATGCAGCAGTGGTATCGCGTGAACTCAAAATACCTTGTATTATCGGAACAAAGATAGCAACACAAGTGTTTAAAGATGGTGATTATGTTGAAGTGAATGCTAACAGAGGAAGAGTAAAAATTCTAAAAAGAGCTTGAAAAGAGCAATCTTTATAAATAACCATTATTTAGGTTTATATAAACCTATAAATTGGTTTTAAGATGATAACGAAAAAACAGCTCAAGATCTTTGAGGTATTTGCAAGAAAGCCTTTTGCAGAATATACAAGAAATCAGATAAAAAAAGATGCAAAGGAAAAATCAAATAATACCTTAATGCTCACGATTAACGCTTTGAAAAAAGAAGAAGTTATTCTTGAAAAGAAAATAGGAAAATCAGGTCTTTTAACGCTTAATCTTGATAATGACCTCACATGTTATTACATAGCTCTTTGCAATAATCAAAAGATCTCTTCTTTAGTTAAAACTTCTTTAAAAAGATTAAAAGAAGAAATAGAAACTCAAACCTACTTTTATTCGATTGTTGTCTTTGGATCGTATGCAGTACAAGAACAGAAACAAACCTCAGATCTAGATATAGCAATATTTATAGAGAGCAAAGAGAAAAGAAAGAATATCGAAGCTGCAATAAACAGCGCAAAAAGTAAATCACCACTCAATCTCGATATTCATGTTATTCCAAAAAAAGAAATGATTGAAATGCTTACACATGACGAAGAAAACTTAGGAAAACAAATAGCAAGAAAACATCTTGCAGTGCATAATCATCGCATCTTTTATGACATCATCAAGGAGGGGATGAAACATGGATTTCGAATATAGCATTTATCTTACAAGAGCGCAAAATGAGCTGAATTTGTCATCCATGATCATCAAGATTAGCGACGACAAAAAACTGCAGATTTCGACATTTGGAATGAAAGAAGACACGTATTACAGCGCTGCAATATCGCACGCTTATTATTGCATCTTTTATGCAGCAAAGGCATACCTGCTTCTCAAAGGTATCAAAACAGAACCTCCTGAAGAGCACAAAAAAACTTTTGATGCATTCTCAAACCTTGTTGGACAAGGGATTATTGATGTTGAACTCTTGATGATCTATAAAAACATATTTGTAAAGGCAGATGCCTTGCTAAGCATTTTTGAAATTGAAAAAGGAAAACGAGGAAAATTTACTTACAAAAGAATACCCCAAGCAAACCAAGAACCTGCACAAGAAAGCATAAAGAATGCACAGTTTTTTTATAAGAATATGTTTGGATTATGCGAAAAGACCATTGAAGATGAAAAACGTAAAAAGACCGAAGAAAGATGATACCATGAAAACTCAAGAAACTACATTTATAGAAATATTCGGACACAACCCTGCCATGAAAGTATTAGATTTTCTTATTACGTATCAGCTTTTTGACTATCCTTTAACAGAAATAGCAAAGAATGCTGGTGTAAGCTATTCGACCCTGCAAAGCTTTTGGCACAATCTTGAAAGAAACAACCTCGTGATAAAAACGAGAAGAGTAGGAAAATCGGATTTATATAAATTAAATACGCAAAATCCAGCAGTAAAACAACTCATAAAACTCGACTGGAATCTTGTAAAAGGAACAGAAGAAGTTTATGCATAGACCCTATACTTCTGCAAAACCTTATAAATCATGATTATTCTCAAAAGGTCATGCCCCGTATAGCGGTAGTACGAAAGGAAGACTGTAACCCTGTTGGATGTGGAGGGTATCTCTGTATTAGGGTGTGCCCTGTCAATCGTTCCTTAGGAACAGAAGAGTGTATTTACAAGGATGTGGATACCAAAGCAGGTATTGATGAAGGATTATGTATTGGGTGTGATATTTGTGTTAAAAAATGTCCTTTTGAAGCTATTGATATTATCAATCTTCCAGAAGAGTTAGATAAGCCGCCTATTCACCAGTATGGAAGAAATGGTTTTCATTTGTACAGTTTACCTATTCCTCATTTTGGAAAAGTAGTGGGTATTTTAGGGAGAAATGGTATTGGAAAATCTACTGCTGTAAAGATTCTTGCAGGGCTCTTAAAACCTAATTTAGGAGAATGGGAAAAAGAAAAGAGTGCAAATGTTGATGATCTCATTCACTTCTTTAAGGGAAACGAGGCACAAGAATATTTTGAAAAACTCAAAGAAGGAAAAATTACCATGAGTTATAAACCCCAACAAGTTGATCTCATTCCGAAAACAACAAAAGGAAAAGTAAGCACCCTGCTCAAACATATTGATGAAAGAGGAAAATACAACGAGATTATTTCTATACTTGATTTGAATCATGTTCTTGAAAACAATATTGAAAATCTTTCTGGAGGAGAACTGCAAAGAGTTGCAATTGCTGCATGTGTACTCAAAAAGGCAAACGTGTATATTTTTGACGAACCAAGTTCTTATCTTGATATTTATCAACGTATCAAAGTGTCTAAATTCATAAAATCCCTGGCAACAGAAGAGACTGCAGTACTTGTTGTAGAACACGACTTGATTATTCTTGATTACATGACAGATCTTATCTATTTAATGTATGGTAAGGAAACTGCATATGGTATCGTGAGTTTACCCAAAGCAACAAGGAATGGTATTAATATCTATCTTGAAGGGTATATCAAAGAAGAAAATATGAGATTTAGGGATCATGAAATACGTTTTGATCCTAAACCTCCTCAAGAAAAACAAAAAAATATGCCTACGCTCGTTACGTGGCATGATATAAGGCACCAACAAGGTCATTTTATCTTGGAAGCTGTGGAAGGAACATTAAGAAAAAATATTGTAACAGGAATTCTGGGAGCAAATGGAATAGGAAAAACAACTTTTGTGAAAATGCTCGCAAATGTGATTAAACCTGAGGAAGGTATTATTGATGGTAATATCAAAGTTTCCTACAAGCCACAGTATATTGAAGCAAGATCAGGAACTGTACAAGATCTTCTTGGAGCGTCTATGGAAAAATATGATATCCAGATCATGAGACCCTTGCAAATGCATAAATTGCTGAACAAAAATATTTCTGAACTGAGTGGAGGAGAATTGCAAAGAGTTGCAATTGCACACTGTCTTTGCCAAGATGCGGACTTATTTCTTTTAGACGAGCCAAGTGCATACTTAGATGTAGAACAACGTCTGATTGTTGCAAAAATGATAAGGCATGTTATGGAAGAACGTGGAAAAAGCTGTTTGGTAGTTGAGCATGATTTACTCTTTGTGGATATGGTTGCAGATACTATTATGGTATTTGAAGGGATTCCTGCAGAGCATGGTATTGCAACAGGACCCTATACTATGCAAGATGGTATGAATAATTTCTTACGTGATTTAGAATTAACGATGAGACGTGATGAAGAAAGCAAAAGACCACGCATCAATAAACCTGGCAGTGTTAAAGATCGAGAGCAAAAAGAAGCAAATAAAAGGTATTATGTTTAGATTATTTCATTTTTTCAAAAAGATCTTTCATTGCACGTTTGTAAATAAACCTAGTTACTAAAATAAAAATACCAAGAAAGAAAAGAAAGAGGTTCATGCTCCACTTAAAGAAAGGCGTTTCTAGTTCTTCCAAGGTGTACCCCCATCCATGAATTACATTAAACCAAAAAATGTGAATTAGGAGAATAGATAAAGGTAGGATACCAATAAGTTTGTAATATTTCTTAATTTTTTTATCAATGAATTTTATTACTATCTTCTTCAAAAAAATCCATTTTTCCGTAATAAGTTTCCAAAAGTTTTTATTTTCTTTTTTTTGTCTCATAGTTTGTTATATGGATACTATTCAATATAAAATTATTCTTTATACAGCCTCTTTTACAAAGATATTTAAATCTTTTTAAGATTTATTAAAAAAAATCTCTGTTTGCGTCAATAGTCTAACGGTATGATACGAGCTTCCCAAGCTTGGGACCCGGGTTCAATTCCCGGTTGACGCACCAGCAGGTTTTTATAGACGGAGAAGTAACAAGAATAAAATGAGAAAAATAATAAGCATAGTTTTTCTATGGTTACTTTGGCTTATTCCTTTTGTGAGTGCTAATGTAGGAGCCCCATTATCTCTTATTACTATCCCGTTCTATCCTCTTATTGTAGGGATGGAAGTACTTGTTTTTTGGCTGTTAGCAAAGAAATGGTTTCATAAAAAAATTATCCTCTCGAAATTGATTATGTACATAGTGATTGCAAATATTTTTACGGAAACTCTTAGTTATTTATATTTTATAGTTGAGGCTTCTTTTTTCCCCTATCTTTTTATAGGTCCTTTTATAGGATGGTTAAGAACTTTTATAAGTTTTATTTTAACTATTGTGATAGAGTGGGTTATTATTTCCTTTTTTTATAAGAAATTTTTTACTAAGAAAGAATTATTTTACATTTCTTTTTTTATGAATCTTACAAGTTATCTTATTTTAATATTTTTTCCATATATTTTTTATTATCTGATAAGGGGATTTCTCTATTGTCTTTTAAAAGTATATAGCTTCTCCATTGATTGGCTTGAATATCCATATTTGATATTTCTTCATTTTTTTTCATCATTCTAAAAACTCTACATCATCGACAATGCCATCAGCATTTAAGTCAATACCTTCTACGATCTTCGCCATGATTTTTGGATTATGCTTATTTCCCTTAATTATTTCTGCAAAGTGTTTCATAAAAGCAATCATTACAGCGCGTGTTCCTTGATGCCTTTTTCCAGCAATAATCAAACACATTTTTTTCGCATTGAAAGGGTTTTTAACTTTTACAATAATACCTGCTTCATCACTTGGATAATCCTTGCTCGTT
>JAGVYP010000052.1 GCA_018303205.1 Candidatus Woesearchaeota archaeon | reverse complement strand
TTTTTGATGGGGTGCTGAAGCGAGTGAAAATGCTCTTTCTATGTGAACTCCTGTTTCGCTTTTCAATTCTGGATGTCCTATCATGACGAATTGGCCGGGGATGAACGAGAAGTCTTTGATTTCTGGGAAGGTAAGTCTGAGCAGTTTGACAAGGAGTGTTTCTTGGATGATTTCTGTAATGGTTGCTTGGTAGGTTTGCATGGTTCTAGGCTAGTGATGTTTTTTTTATCGTGTTAAAATTTCGTCTTCGCCCATCCCCGACGGGGCCAACCCCCTGGGCTTTGTTTATCCAACTTGCTGATACACTCGACCTGAGGACGGTGACTTTTGGAACAAATGAGGACGAGCAAAGTAGGATACTTTTTTATCCTTTAATAACTCCTAGAGGTCTGAGTCTGACTACGAGTTTTCCTATGCCTACTTCATCTGCTACCTTGACGACGTCATCAATGTCTTTATAGACTCCGGGTGCTTCTTCACTAATTCCTCTCCAAGAGCTGCTTTTGATATAAATATTATGTGCTGCGAGGTCTTTGGTAACTTGTTCTGCAGTAAAAGTTCTATTTGCTTCATGCCTGCTCATGATTCTTCCTGCTCCGTGGGGTGTTGAGGAAAAGGTTTCTTCTTTTGCCTTGTCTGTTCCTACCAAAACATAGGACGCTGTTCCCATACTTCCTGGAATAAGGATGGGCTGTCCTGTTTTTTTGAAAGTTTCAATAAGTCCTTCTCTTCCTGGTCCGAAAGCTCTTGTTGCTCCTTTGCGGTGCACGTATGCTTTTCTTTTTTCTCCGTTGATTTCGTATTCTTCTATTTTGCAGATATTATGAGCAACATCATATAAGAGCTTGAGTTCTGTTGTGTTTCCAAAGACTTCTTTGAATGCCTCCCGCGCATTGTAGGTGATAAGTTGTCGATTGCACCATCCATAGTTTGCTGCTGCTGCCATGGCTTTGAGATATTTTTTTGCAAGGGGATGATGAGTAGGAGCATAGGCTAATTCCCTGTCTGGAAGTTTTTCAATAAGAGAGCCTAATTCTTTTTCAATAGCATGCAAATAATCAGTGCATACTTGATGTCCAAGTCCTCGTGATCCTGAGTGGATCATCACCACAATTTGGTCTTTTCCTGTAAACCCGAATGCTTTTGCTGTTTCCTCATCATAGATGTGGTCAACATATTGCACTTCGCAGAAATGATTTCCAGCTCCGAGTGTTCCCAACTGATTTTTTCCTCTTGCTTTTGCCCTGTCTGAGACCATGCTGGGATCTGCTTGTTCCATTCTTCCGTATTCTTCACAATGATCAAGATCATCTGCTGTTGCGTATCCTTTTTCTTTTGCCCACTGTAGCCCTTTTTGAAGAACTTCATTGAGTTCTTCTTTGTTCAGTGTGAGCCAGCTTTCGCTTCCAACACCGCAATGGATATGTGCAAAGAGGGCATTGACTGTTTCTTTTATTTTTGGCATGACTTCATCTTTGGAAAGGTGGGAAAGCAGTAAGCGTACTCCGCAATTGATATCATAGCCAATGCCTCCTGGTGAGATACATCCTTGTTCTGTGTCAAATGCTGCAACTCCTCCTACAGGAAATCCATAGCCTTGATGTGCATCAGGCATCATGACAGAATATTTTAATAATCCAGGCATTGCAGTCATGTTTATGCCTTGCTGTAAGCTTTTGTCTTCTTTGAGTTTTTCAAGCATTGCTTCAGAAGCAAAGACATGACAGGAGTGTTTACTTCCTTCTTGTCTTACTTCGTAGATGCCTTCTTTTATTTTTTTTATTTCTAAGTGCATAGGAAACCTCAAATAGCTTAAATGTCAACAACAACATGGACCTTATACGCATGTTCTTTTTCTTCAATGCGCATCTCATGAGAGGTTACCGCCTTAACCAGCTGACCATGCATTGTATAGTTTTTATAATGATCCCCTGTTACGATCGCATGAAGCTTCCAGGGAAATCCTTTTTTGATCGTGAGTATATTTATTTCATGTAATAAAAAGCCTTCGGTGTCTTGTAAGAAGACAAATTCATCCAAAAAGGCAATGAGGAGTTCACGAGTGGAATCTCCTGTAACATTTATTTCTTTTTGTTGTTGGGGTTTAATAGTGGTAGTGTCAAAAGTGATATTAGCCATGGCGAGAGCCGCATTGCTGTATGCTTCTTCTAAGGTTTTACCATACGCATTGAATGCTGCATCTGCAGTATGAGGAAGATACTCCCATCTTTTTTTTTCCACCCTACCCCCAACCATATCCTTAGAGAAAAAAGGGGCTTTATAAAGCTTTAGGGGATAATTTTAAATACCCCGGTTTATGGTTTATAGTATAATTAAAGGATCAAGGAGGTTTAACGAAGTAATGTCGTATAAAATTTACCATTCTCAGACTTTTGATAAACAGTTAGCAAGATTTCCTAAACAATTTCAATCCTGGCTTGATAAGATAGAAGATCAACTCGTTGAAAATCCATATGTGGGTGATCAGTTAAGAGTTCCATGGTTTAGAGAAAAGAAGCTTGACAAATTTCGCGTTTATTATTTAATATATGATAATATCAAAACAATTTATCTTGTTGCAATAAGTGAAAAGAAAGATCAACAAAAAACGATTAATACAGTGTTTCTTTTGCTTGATAATTTCGAACAAGAAATTAAAGAATTAATAAAAGGCTCTACTTGACTCTTCGGACTTTTCCTTCTTTGATATCTTTGAAGCTTCCCATGAATTGACGTAAAAGGTCAAGATCTATTTGTGCTTGCTTCTTGAGTGTTTCGTACTCTTGTTTAGGAATAGTTACTGTTTCCATAATATAAAAAAGGTTAAGGAAGTATATATAAGTTGTGGATAGTTTATAAAGCTTTACTCTTCTTTGAGTTCATCTTCTAAGAAAAAAATAGGCCTTCTTTGTTCGTAGCCTTCATGTACTTCGTGCCAATGACTTAATTTGGGTTCTCCTATTTTCCAGCAGAGAAGAATTTCCTTAGTTCCATGAAAAGAAAAAAAGTCAATTAAGCCAAGATCAAGGTCTTTGACAATAGCTCCTGTTCCTTCAATAGCTTCTAGAAGGGTGAAAAATTCATAATGGAGTTTGTGAAATTGTTTGTTAATGCGCAAATTGCGTATGTGTTCTGTGTAATTGTCATCATCAAATTCAACATCAATGAGATCGTAGATTTCAATAGACTTTTTAATTTTCATGAGTCTCTTAGCAAGTCGTTTGATTTTAGGAAGAAGAGCCTGGGCTTGCTCTAAAGTAAAGTAAATTTGATCATGAGTTTTTTGTAAACGATTCATCTGTGCACCTTTAAGGATACACCCTTTTTATATGTTGCGGTAAAAAGAAATATTTGAATTATCTGAAGCTGTACCATCCTGAGGTCGAACTTCTTAGACAAGATCAATGAACACTGACAAGAGGGTTGTCTCAGTCGGAGAATGTCAGTTATAAAAGAGAAGAATTGTAAGTGAGAAGATGGTACAGCTTCAAGAAGGTGCATACGTATAGTGAAAAAAAGAGTTACGGAAAATAGAGAGAAAGAATATAAAAAAGTGGATGGGAGAGTGAGATCTAATGACATAGAAAAGAAAGGAATACTGTCTTTAAAAAGATTCTCTGAGGAAAGTTATCACTTGGAGAGAACAGGATCAGGGTTTCTTTTGTAATGCTTCAAGAAGTAAGCGTACTCCATATCCGGTTGCTCCAAAGCCTCCCTGGCCATTGACTGTTGTTTTGTCAAGAAAGGCTGTTCCTGCAATGTCAATATGAACCCAGGAGTTTATCGTGATAAATTTTTTTAAGAACAACGCTGCGGTAATGGTGCCTGCATAAGGTGCAATAACGCAATTGATGGCATCAGCTATGTTACTTTTAAGTTGGTCTTCATAATCTTCATATAAAGGAAGTGGCCAGGTGTATTCTCCTGTTGTTTTTCCTGCATCAATCAGGGTTTGGAGTAAAGATTCGTCTGTTCCCATGACTCCTGCTGCTACTGATCCAAAGGTTGCCATGACTGCTCCTGTAAGAGTTGCGACATCAATGATGGTTGTTGGTTTATATTTTTCTTGGGTGTAAGAAAGTGCGTCTGCTAATACCAGTCTTCCTTCTGCATCAGTGTTTGTAATCTCAACATATAATCCGTTATAAGCTTTAAGGACATCTCCTGGTTTTTGTGCTGTTGCACTAATAGCATTTTCTGCGCAAGAGAGCACTGCGATGAGATTGAGAGGAAGTTTTAAGGTTGCTGCTGCTCTGATAACACCTAGTACTGTTGCTGCTCCTGCCATATCACATTTCATAGTTTCAATATATCTTGTAGGCTTTAAGTTAAGTCCTCCTGTGTCAAAGGTAACGCCTTTTCCTACTAATGCAGTGAGCTCTTTTGATTTTTTATTGCCATAATATTCAAGAAAGATGAGACGTGGTGGATGTACACTTCCTTGTGCTACCCCTAAGAGAAGATTCATGCCGAGCTTTTGCATGGCTTTCTTATCAATAACAGTCATCTTTAGCTTATGGTGTTTTGCAGATGTTTTTGAAACATACTCCAGCATTTGAGGAGTTTTTGCGTCTGCATTTTCATTCACAAGGTCTCTTACAAAATTTGCTTCTTCACAGATGATTTTTGTTTGGAAAATCATTTTTTCATGGCTTTTTGGATTTCCTTTGATAAGAAGAGTAAGAGTATGTAACAGTTTTGGTGTTTCTGGCTTTTTTGTTTTGTATTTGTTCCAATCATAATCTGCTAGGATAGTTGATTCGATGATAGCTTTAAGATAAGGTTCTTCAGAAAAAGAGTAGGAATGGGTAGCATCAACGAGGTACTCGGTAAGTTTGTATTTCTTAGCAACACTTACTACTCCTCCCAGTGCTTTTCGTACAGTTTGGAGATTGAGTTTTTTTTCTTCTCCTAAACCTACTACGCAGATGCGTTGTATGCCTCCTTGTAGTCTGTGAAGGAAATACTCATTTTTTTCTCCTGTAAAGTCATTAAGAAAGGGAATGATCTGTTCAACAAAGCCTGAAGGAGATTTTTCTTTTTTGAGCTGTTCTAATCTTTCTTTGGTGTAAGGAAGAATGAAAAGGGGTGTTGTAAAGTCTCCTTCTTGTTGGAGTTTAATGTTCATACTCTTCTATCCTCTTTGCGGATCTGATGCGTTCTCTGGCTATTTCCATTGCTGCTGCGCGTGGCGTGAGCTTTTTTTGTTTTGCGTGCTGGAGCATGAGCGTAGTGTTTTTGACAATTTTCTTTTCTACAAGAGGAAAAACTTCATCCGCAAGGCCTCCGATATATTCAACGTAAGAAGAGATAACTCCTCCTGCGTTTGCGACAAAATCAGGAATGATCAGGATTCCTTTTCCTGAAAGGTGTTCTTCAACTGCAATGGACATGGGAATATTTGCTCCTTCAACAATGATTTTTGCTTTCACGCTATCTTGGTTTGAGGGAGTGATGACATCAAGTTGTGCTGCAGGAATAAGCACATCACATTGCACCTCAAGGATTTTTCCTGGGGCGAGTTGTTTTCCGTCTTGATAAGCGGTAACTGATCCTTGATCTTGTTTTACTGCAGAGAGTTTTTTAAGATCCAAACCTTGAGGATTATAAATTCCTCCTTTGGAATCCGAAACTGCGACAATGGTTGCTCCTGCATCTGAAAGATATTTTGCTGCAAAACTTCCTACGTTTCCATAACCTTCGATGGCAATGGTTGCTTTTTGTAGAGGAATATGAAGATGGTCTAATGCTACACGCGTTGCATGGTAGACTCCCCATCCTGTGCTTCCTAACTCATGGGGAATACCACAGCTAAGCCCTTGACACAATTGTGCAGGTTTTCCTGTGCAGGATTTGATGCTACCATTGGCTTTTGCAAAAACTGCCATTTCATTTTCTGCAGTATAAATATCAGGAGCTGCAACGTATTCGCTTGGACAAATGTTTTTGATTGCTTTTGCAAACGCTGCTATGATTGCTTTCTTTTTTTCCCAGGGAAGATTTTTTCCATCAGCGACAATGCCTGATTTTCCTCCTCCGAAGGGAAGTTCTGCCATTGCGCATTTGTAAGACATCGCAGATGCTAAGCGTGAAACTTCATCTACGCTCACGGTTGAAGTCATGCGAATGCCTCCTTTTGCAGGACCTAATGCAGTACTATGGATAACCGTAAAGCCTTTCATGCCAGTGACAGGATCATACACTTGAAGAATTTTTTCAGGACCAAACTCATCATATTCTACCATAGTTACACCTGTTTTCAGAACATATGTTGCTCCTTATAAATGTTTTTAAAAATTTGCAAAGGAGAAAAGGTCAGGAGAGTAGAGAAGCCTTCTATTTAGTAAGCGATCATTGCCTTGGAGTAATATCAGGAGACAAGCCGATTCATGCAGGCTTGTCGACGTAAAACACCACGATCAAGGGAGTGGCATAATCTCCGCAATGATCGTAAGAAAAAATACAGAAGAATAATTTCCGTAAAAAAGAAGATATAAAAAAGAAGAGAAATGAGTTTATTTTATTTCTTCCACAAAACTTCATCCAAGCTCATACCTTTGCTTCCTTGGAAGGCAAGAGCAAGGGTTCCTCCCAATAATCCGAGATCTTTAAACATCATCATTTGCCCAAAAAGCCCATCTCCCAAAATAACTCCTACGCCTAAGATAAAGCAGAGGAGAGTAATGCTTGCAACCCAACCTACAATCTTGGTGAAGAGGCCAAGAATAAGCATTAAACCTATCATAAGTTCAAGGATGCCGAGAAAAAGTCCGAATCCTGCAGCAGAAATGGCGTTAAGACCAAGAGAAGAAAGGATCCCTCCGATGGGTTCTACAGGCATATTTCCCATGAAAAGTTTTCCTGTTCCTGTCGCAGCAAAAATGATACCTAATAAAACTCGTAAGAATAAGTTTCCCCATGCATCGTGTTTCTTCATATGAGCACCTCTATAAAAGGAAGGAATATTAAGAGCTATATAAATGTTGAGGGTCTTATTTTTTTAGATAATAAAAGAAAAATAAAAAAAAGTTTGTTTAGACACAAGCTCCATTGCTGCACGTTGTTGTTCCATTCGTTGAGCAGTCTATCGGAGTTTTAAATGGATAGTAGTCTAGTATTTTAGTGCCACAGTAGTACTCATTTAAAATTATAGAATCTAGACAATAATCTGTAAAAATATAGAGAACACTTTCGTCATCACCTGTCACGCCTCCTTGAAGACCCTGAACTATTCCACCATCTGAATCAGTGCACGAATCTTTTGGGCTTTCATCATTGTCTGTTGAGCTACTGCATTTACTGTCTTTAGTTTGTGAAATTCCAAAGTCAGTTTTGGTGTCACCATCATTGTCTGTACCATCATCACACTGCACGGTACCGAACTCACTAGTGTCACTGTATGAGGTGCATCCCGTATCTGTGGGATAATCATTCAAGGTGTCACCATCGTTCTCTACAAAATCGTCACATTGCCCATCGACCTCATTTGTGTCAGTAGCTGATGTACAGCCAGAATCACCACCAGATACCCTAAAATCAGCCAGGGTATCTCTGTCAGAGGCTTCATCAGAACCATTATCACAAATCAAGCTAGGGCTTGTTTCTGTGAGTTCATTGATACCACTACAACCAGGGTCGGCTGGAAAATCTATTAAGCCATCACCGTCATCATCGACACCATTATCACATTGTACATGGGTTGAAAAAACTATAGATGCAGAAATAATTGCCACAAGCAAGAATACTACGATTGAAACTATTTTTGCTTTTTTGTTCCCAAAGGGAATCAAAAAATTTGTTTTTGTGTTCATTTTTTACACCTCATACTTGTTAACATCTGTTTTTCATTAGGATAAATATAAGGATATATATACCGATTTCGTATGTGAAGTATGATCTCTATTTTGTAAAACTTACTCCTGTCTTTTTTGCTGCATGGACTACTGCTGCTGCTACTTTTTTTGCAACGTTTTTATCAAGGGGAGAAGGGAGGATGTTCTCCTTTGTAGGTTTGACACAAGATGCAATAGCGTGTGCTGCTGCTAATTTCATTTGTCCATTGACGCTTTTTGCTCGTGCTTGCAGTGTTCCTTTGAATAATCCAGGGAATGCGAGTACATTGTTAATTTGATTAGGATAATCACTTCTTCCTGTGCCTACAACTGCTGCTCCTGCTTTGAGAGCTTGTTCAGGTTCTATTTCAGGAACTGGATTTGCCATGGCAAAGACTATGGGATTTTTGTTCATAGTTCTGATCATGTCTTCGTTTACTAAATGTGGTGCGCTAACTCCGATAAAGACATCTGCTTTGTTGAGTGCTGTTGCAAGTGTTCCTTTTATTTTTTGATGATTGGTATGTTGTGCAATCCATGTTTTGAAGGGGTTCATGTCTTCTTTTCTTCCTTGGTAAATAGGCCCTTTTTTGTCGCAGACAATAATTTCTTTGACTGGATTGCAAATATTTTTATCAAGTCCTGTACAAAGTAAGGTTTTAGTAATGGCAATGCCTGCTGCTCCTGCTCCTGAAATAACGATTTTGAGTTCGTCAATGTTTTTTCCTGTGACTTTGCACGCATTGATGAGTGCTGCGAGCAAGACAATAGCTGTGCCGTGCTGGTCATCATGCACTACGGGAATGGAAAGTCCTTGAAGTTGTTCTTCGATCAGAAAACAATGGGGTGCTGCAATGTCTTCCAAGCAAATTGCTCCAAAATTGGGCATGAGTTGTTTAATAATGGCAATAATTTCATTTGGCTTTTGAGTTTGTAATGCAAGAGGAACACAGTTAATGCCTGCAAGTTCTTTGAAGAGCAAAGATTTTCCTTCGAGAACAGGTAAGCTTGCTGCTGCTCCGATG
>JAGVYP010000051.1 GCA_018303205.1 Candidatus Woesearchaeota archaeon | reverse complement strand
AATGATTGCCCTGCAGGATATAAGCCAATCTGTTATCCTAAAGCGCCAGAGGCGCAAGGCACAGGGTTAAGCAGCACAGACTGCAGCAAGCAAAATTCGACAGCAGCATTAAACCTCTCAAATATTGATAATGCGCATGCAGCCAGCAAACTGTTAACTTCATTGGATACTACCTATGCCCAGATACATAAGATCTCAGGCGAATCATTTACATTATCTTCTCCACAAAGAATCGGTGTTGTGACTGCAAATGTATGCGGCAATGGGACAACATCTAAAAGCATGTTCATGGACGGCACAGCGACTTGGGAAATTAAACTATTAAGTTCAGATGGCAGGATCATCCAACAACAGCCTGCATCTTCAACCCATACTAAAGGAAGCTGTCAAGAGATTTCAGCTACTTTTGACTCTTCACAATCAGCTGATAAGATCATGATAAGTTATGTGGATTTTGTGCCTGCAAAATGCTTTAACGGCATCAAGGATGATGATGAACAGGCGATAGACTGCGGCAATACTGAGTGCGGAACATGTAAATGCGATTGGTATTTCTGCAGGCCTTGGTTTGATACTGGAAGGAGACAGGGAAGAAGCGCAGGCTGGACAGGTTATGGTTGTGATGGGAATGGAAACAACGGATGTGTAGGCTCACTTGCAGAGCGGAACTGGGGATGTAATCCTAATCTAATAACACCATCATACTTCATCAGAAGCGAAACTCCTCCTGTAGATATAGGGAATGACGGCGATACAGGCGGGCATAAGTATAATTTCCCTTTTACCAAATACGAATACTGCGGTAAAAGCTCACCGCCTCTCCAAACAGTATCTCATATGTCATTGACAAGCTATCAGCAGGTGACAGGCGGAGTATTAACAGGTGACATTGGCTACAACACACCGATATGCGTTCAGTCACAATATGGAAATATGACCTGCACTTATGCAAAAAATTGCATTGAAAAAGAATTCTGCTTAGTAACATTATCGAATGGTTCAAGCAACCTACATCTTGCTGCATGCGATTCATCACCAGAATCTAAAGCATATCCTCAAAAAGTATGCTGCACATTAGGAAATACCGTGAGGCAAACATGCTTGACAAGGCCAGACCAGACAACAGAATGCAAGAGGACATGTGGAAATGATGTTAGAGAGCCTCAAAACGATGAAGGGGTCGATGAAGCATGTGACGGAAATGACCTTCCTATAACGCTATGCGAAAATCTTGTCATAGATGGTGTAAAACCATATGCAGCAGGACAATTAACCTGCAGTTCTGCGTGCAGTTATGATACTTCTGGATGCATAACACAAACGCAGCTTGAAAGGCTTCAGGAGCTTCCAACATCATCTAATTGCGGGAATAAAAAATTAGAGCCTGAATTCGGCGAAGAATGCGATACAAGAGACCTTGGCGGCAAGAAATTTTGCAGTGAATTAAAAGACAGTGAAGGCAGGCAGGTTTATGAAAATGATGGGCGTGAGCTGAGCTGTTTCCAACCAGGAAATATTAATGCATGCAAATACGATACAAGAAATTGCCGTGGCACATGCGGTAACTTAAAGCTTGATCCAGGGATAGAAGACTGCGATCCGACCATCGCCTCTTCATTAGATGATACTTGCTATGGGAAGAGCCCTAACGATAAAAGAACATGGGGCTTAATAACACGATGCAATTCTGTCTGTGAATATGATACATCAGGGTGCAAAGAGATAGCAACTGCAAACAAGTGCCGTGCTAATGGCGTCGTGGAATGGTGGAACGGCGAGGAATGCGACACTGGCAGCACAGCTCCTATATTTATCGGCGGCAACAAATGCACGGATCGAGGATATGATTCAGATGCAGCTTTAACATGTTCAGGATGCAAAGTCAGCACAGCTAGCTGCGGCGCACCGCCTTCTGCCGGAACCTGCGGAGACGGCAAGATAAGCTCTCCAGAAGAATGCGATGTTGTAACATCTGCTGTAGGAGATGAAGTGTTTGCAGGAAGCAATAACTGCAATATCTATAATAAAATAGGGAAACTTGGCTGTACTGCAGAATGTAAAATCGATATATCTGTGTGCAGAGAAACATTATGCGGAAGCATAACTGGCCAAATTGAACCTTCAGAAGATTGCGATCCTAAAGCAACACCATCTATGTTCAGGCCTGAAAAAGATACCTGCGAAGAAATTGGTTTGGGCTTTACAGATAAAGAAACAAAAAACTTGGGCTGCACAGATCGTTGTGAGTTTGACGTGACAAGATGCCCATTGTCGGTAATCAGTTAATCATCATGTTAAATATTATCAGAAAGATCATAAAAAAAAGAAAGTGAAATAAAAATAAAGAAGAAATAGAAACGTATTTATACTTAAAAAATCCAGGAGAGTGGTAAAAATGAAAATAACAATAAACATCTTGAAAA
Organism: Candidatus Woesearchaeota archaeon; assembly: GCA_018303205.1. GTDB lineage: Archaea > Nanobdellota > Nanobdellia > Woesearchaeales > JAGWAF01 > JAGVYP01. Next base: position 14,133 of record JAGVYP010000051.1, on the reverse strand, counting down.
GACATTTGTATGTAACAGCTTTTTTGTTTGCAGTATTTTTAGCACTGACATTTGCGATTGCAGGGAACTATGCAAGTGAAACAACTAAAGTAGGGCATGATATCAATGAAATAGACTGGAGCCAGAATATACCTAGGTCAATAGTGATAGCAGGAGATATAAACACTCAGGGAAAAATAGAGGCAACAGGAAGAGTGAAAGCAAATGGGTATGATATGCAAGATAATTCTCTTCATATGGTCACAGGAGGATTTGTTATAAGTTTACCTGATGCAGAAGGAAAAAAATGCGCAGTAATAAACATGGATAAGACAACATGTTTTACACGTGGCTCATATTGCACGCTTGCAGTGCTCACTGATTACGACGGAAATGATGATGTTAGGGTATTATATACTCAAGTAGCAGCAGGATTTGACGGAAAACCGGCTAGTGTAGACCCAAATATACTATATCTTAGGCATACATCAGGAGGCGAAGCTCATCTGAGATGGGCAGGCAACCAAGAATTCGAATTTGGGTGGAACAGGGCATTTGTGAAGAATTTCAATTGTGATAGCGATCAACGATTACCATGGGGGACACTGGCATTTCGTGTAGCTGATGGGCATTCAGCTAAAATCTATTGGGAAGGCCCTGGCAGATCCTATTAAAATCCAGCTTATCTATTATTTTTAGGTTCTTTTTATTATGCAAAATATGTCAATCTACAAAAGATCCCAGCTCACAATATTCATGCTGATGGCAGTGGTCGCGTTAGTCATATTTGGGCTAGTGTATTTCAACCGCGGGCAGACAACGCAGATAAGGATACAGGCAGAAGAGGAAAAGCTTGTGACAAACAAGATGGCTGCTTCCCAAGTCGAGTTCTTTGTTCAGCAGTGCCTTGAAAAATCCTTTCAGGAAGGATTAGAGATGGCAGCAAGCCAGGGCGGTTATATCGTGCAGGAGCAGAGAGGAAGCATGATACCTTTTGCAATACCTTATATCAATTATACAGCTGGCAATAAAACATATCTTGTTGCATATCGTTCAACACGAGACAAAAAAGATCAGCTGCCAAAATACCCATGCCTGCAGAAAGATGATTCACCAGAGCCAAGATACTGCGGATATATAAATGACGAAGCACAATATAAACCATTAAGCAACCATAGTTATGGGCTGACAAAAAATATTATAACTGATGGTACAGGCTCATATCTAACTATTCAAAAACAGCTTGAAAGGTATGTTGAAAACCAGACACTTGAATGCATCAATTTCTCGAGTTTTTTCGGGTTCAATGTGACATTTGAAAACGCGACAGCAACAGCGATGATACAAGATGAACAGGTTTCAGTCACTTTATTTATTCCGATAACTGTCCTGATACAGGATGTCTCTCCAGTCATACAAAAATTTAAATTCTCTTCAGTCCAGAGGATAAGGCTGAAAAAAGTGCATAATGCTGTGCAGGAACTGTTAAGCTTTGACAATCGCAACATAGATTTTAGGTTAAGAGAAGATGGGGCAGTTGGAAAATTCAAAAGCAATGTATTTAGAAACAAAGAGCTTAAGCTGGAAATCGAAAAAATTTCAAATGCAGAAGAAAGCGACGATATCTTTGTGTTTACAGATGCCAAATCAACATTAGCAGGCAAGCCTCTTAAATATATGATTGCAAGGGAAAATCGGATGCCTGCGCTTGATCTAATCCCATCAAATTTAAGAAACCCCAACTATGATATCTTACTCGGTCCTGGACAAAGATTAGAGATCAAGCCAAAAGCAGCTGACCCAGATGAAGATAACATCATCTACAGCTACAGCGGCTTTAGCGAAAAAAGCAGAAAGATAGCAGAAGGCCTTGAGGAATCGATGGCATCGCAGGAAGATGACTGCAAAAATAGGTGCGCAAGCTATCTGATCGAGCCAAATGACAAGGGAGAGACAGATGATCCTGATACTCCTGAAGATGAAAGCGTGCATGTCATAACAATAAAAGCCAGCGACGGGGAATTTACAGATTTTCAGAACATAAGAGTTAAGGTAATCGATAGCATCATTGCAGTTCCAAATGTCTATAATTTGTATACAGAAAAATTAGATGAAGAGAAAAAAAACTGGCAATCTGTTGAAGACCCTGTATTTTTCGATGGAAGAGATTCTGTGCTGCAAGAGGCAGATGCGCAATATAATTATATCTGGGTAGATAGCTTTGTCAACTTAACAGATTCTCCGCCTGCTGTATACAATCAGCAGATCACGACAGATGAGACTCTCAAGGAAAGATGCCTTGTAAAATTTGGCAATGAGATAAAGCCATGTGAGGAAGCAGACATAATAAACACCCTCTTAGACATAAAAAAACCTATTGCATTAACTCAACTTATGGCAGATGCTGGCATAGCTTCTCAGTTTAGTTTTGATGCGGCTATAAAAACAGATGCTAATGGAAAATATCACGAGCATAACATCACTCTTGGCATAAATATGGTCTCAGGCGAACCGAATCAAAACAGTGTAGACATACAAGTGAAAGAATGTTTGCCGTATGAAGTCAGGGCTTCGCCTACTGATCATCCTGATCTTACTCAAGCTTATCCTTTTATGTATGCGCGAAAAAAAACAGATGCAGGCTATTGGGCAGCGGCAGTAAACGACCTCTCAACACCGTCAAAAGATGATTTTAACGGATCACATATCGGGACTAATATCGGGTGCTGCACAGCAGAAGGAAAACGAAAGCTGCCATCTGAGGTCTGCTTTGAACTGCCTGCAACAAAATTTTTAAAAAGCGATCTGGAAGGGCAGCTCTCAACAGACAGAAGTCCTGGTGTAGTCGGACATCCTGATGCAGTCAAGATCTTAAAAACAAGGCTGGTTGAAGATTCATCTGCAGGAAACGGCGCTTTAACAGTCATCCCCAAAAAAGTGCCTGATCTAAATACCTGCACTCAAGATGAATGTTCTGTCTCATTTAAGCAGTATTGCGGAGCTAGAGGCAATGCATGCTCTGGAACCATAAAGTTTGAAGTTACTGATTGAGTGTTAAATTAATCAGTTTATCATATCTGTCTACTAATCTTTTATCAAGCGGCAGCGACTGCTATGTTCGTAATATATTGGCACTTGCTGTCGCTTTTGATATACTTATAAGGCAAATCTAAGAAACATTTATATATGAAGAATTATTTAAATGCCTTATAATAGAATGAAAAAAGAGGGCCTGTTCATGCTGAAAAAAGGAGTGTTATTAGCAGTATCTTTAATGTTATTTACAGTGTTTAATCTAATCCTATTAGCAGCTCCTGCCTATGCTGATACAGCTTGCTGCACAAATCCTGAAGTAAGCGAAAACTATTTTTGCAATGATTTTTCTTATGATACATCTGAAGATAAAACAGACGTCCTTAATAACTGCTGCTTCGGTATAGAAGAATGCAGAAGCCAATATATCTGGAAAGAACCTTGCAGTTCTAGGGATGAATGTACTGAAGGCTCAGTCGTAGGGTGCTGCGTAGATGAATGCAGATCAGGGACACTGGCACAATGCAAAAATAAAGAATTAGACAATTTCAAGACAGTCAGCTGTGATAATATCGCATCATGCAGCACAGGATGCTGCCTTTGCACACAAGCTCCTCCTCCGCTCGGAACTGGCGAACCAACTTTGGCTTTTAATCTTATCACAGAGCCAGAATGCTTAAGCGACTGCAAAGACAGGGGATTTGAATACTATGATTTTAATCCGCAGCAGGCAGATTGCGGCAATCAAGATAAGGCGACAGGCATAAAAGTAAGCGGCAAAGTTACAAATGATTTACTTAAACCATTAGAAAAAGCAACTGTCATTATCCCAGGGTTTGGCCAGGTGGAAACAGGTTCAGGAGGGGAATTTGAGATAAGCGATGTGCCTCAAGGGCAGCTAAACAGGCCAAGGCAGTATATCATAAAAGTGATCAAATCAGAATATGTGACAAATGTAACTACAATAAATATCTCATCAACAGATACTGAAAAGATAATCAATTTCGAGCTTAACAAAGCAAAATTTGCGATACTCTCAGGTAAAATTACAGATGATACTACCTCATTGAATAAAATACCTAATGCAGCCATAAAAATATCTGGCACAGATAATACCTATCTCAGCGACAAAGACGGAAACTATGAGCTGATATTCCATCTGCTCAGCGGAGGAAATAGGTATGATATTGAAGCATCTGCCCAAGGGTATTTCTCAAAAACAGAAAAAGATATAGAACTTACCGGAGATGTCAATCTGGATTTCCATCTGGCTCAAAAGAAAAAAGGTGTTTTGAAAGTTAAGGTTTTAGATTCCAGGTCTAACCAATGCGAGCCAGAGTTGCAATCAGGATTGCAGAGGTTTACAGACCTTAATTGCGAAGTTATATTTGGAGAAGGCAAAAAAAGCGACGATATCTACGAGGGAAATTATACTATTACCATATTTAAGCCATTGTTCCTGACAAATCTGACAACTTTATTTGAAGTCCATCCAAACTATGGCGGTGATTCTGCAGATGTTCTTACAGTATATCTAGTGCATGATAATGACATGTGCTATCTGCCAGCAGATTCTGACCGTGGAATCCAAGAAGAATATATCAGGAATGCATCATGCTCGCAGTTAAATAAGCCGTATTACTGCAAGAACGGAGACTTGGAATTGGTACAAACTAATCCTCAAGATCCTGAAGGCAATAATCTTGTGTCCGACAGATGCCAAGGCAAGGATGGGATAGCAAGAACAGCAGATGATTGCTGCGCTTCAGGCGAAGAATGCCAGGACAACGGCTTCTGCCTGCCATTAAATGAGGAATGCACTAGCACATGCACATTCAATAATGACCTTACTTGCCATGCAGCATGCAACGGCATACAGGGGTGCAGCTTTTATAATGCAGAAGTCATGAAGGCATGTGATGATCATACGGCATACCTGCTGGAGAAACTGTAACGTGCTGCAACGGCAGAAATATAACGATCAAAATGCCAGAAGACTGCTCAGACCTTGAAAAACAAGATGAGGACGGGGATGAAAAGAAAAACTGCGCAGACCCTGACTGCTATCAAAAATCATGCGACAGCTATATTAAAAATAAGATATGCCAGACAGATAGTGCAGGCAGATTAACTGAAAATGGATGTAAGCTAAAGCCATGTAGCTCTGGAGAAATTACTTTAGAAAATGCAGGATGCGAATGTGTGCCTGGCTCAAACATAGGCGCTGAAGCAGGCGATTATTGCTGCACACTTAACAATGTATTATATGGAGGCAATGCATTATATGAAGAATCACTCTATACAGGAGCTTCTGCACAAAAACAATTTATCGCTTCTCCATGCGGCAACACGCTATGCAGGCTGAATCCTATAAATCCAGAAAAATCAGGAACCTGCTGTAAAGCATGTGAATCACCGACACATCCCAGCCTGATAACTTTAATAAACAGCATAACTCCGCCATCATACCCCTGCAAAGTTCCGGATAAACAGCATAACTCCGCCATCATACCCCTGCAAAGTTCCGGGGTTTGAATGCTGCTCAAAATGCGACATTGCATCTTTTTTTGCTACCTGTAAATACCGCCAGGAATGTCCAGAAGGATTTTTTATAGGATTAGGGCCAGACGGTGGATTCAGGTGCGCAACTGAATGCAAAACAATAAATGAGTGTGCAGTAAATTATCCTATCTATCTGCCTTTCTCACAAACTAATAGTGGTGTGGTCTATAATTCTCCAATCTGCAAATGTGAAGATAAAGATTTCATCGTGCCTTCTTCGGAAGCAAGCGGCAAATATTGCTGCAGGGCAAAAGGCACAACTGACAAGACTGTTGTCAGTGATAACGATTGTACTGGATCATCTGAGCTAGGCAAGATCACAGGAAAAGTCACGAACTTTTTAACTTTAAGGCCTGTTAAAACAGCAAGCATCTGCACAGACCCATCACATTGCTATGGCAGCACAGATGATGAAGGCAATTATGAGATAAGGGTTCCTTTCGGGAGAGAATATACCTTATATGCAATGAAGCCAGGGTTTAAGGATTCTACACCTATTCCAGGAATAAAAGTTACATCAGATTCAGATGCTTCTAAAATTTGGAAAGATGCAAACTTTGTATTGGAAGAGAAGATAGATCCATGCAAACAGGAATTGCCTCCTGTAACATATTTTGTCGTTAACCATACATTAGGAGATGTCAAAAAGATAAAATTAGCATGGGGCAGGCCAAACTGCACAAAGATAATCGGCTTTGAGATAACCAAAACTCTTATGGCAACTCCCGCTCAAGGAACACCTGTTCAGCCAGCGCCTTTGCCATTGATGGAGCCACGTAAAAACAGCTATGTTGATTCTGATGTTAAGTATGATCAAACCTATAAATATGAGATAAAAGTGATCTATTCTGGAGTAGGGCAATTAAGCCAAGGAAATATTTCTACAATAAAAGTAGGGCAGCAGCAATGCGAAGGCATGTATAGGAACAGCATGCATGTGCAGTTCTGCGCAGTAAACATAACTTCAGATAAACTGGTCGATATAAAGCAATGCGATAAAGAAAATAAGGCCCTTAAAGATAACAAAGGGGCAGACCTGATAATAGAAAGCTGCAACCCAGACACTCATGTATGTTCTGGCCCAAATGCGGCAGGGTTAGCAAAATGCAAAAAACTGAACGAGTGCGGCACAAGAAAACAGGAGGCGTTTCCTTTCGGATTATATTTCCAGAAAGACAGATGCTTAGGGATGAGCTCTTCTGGAACACTTGATTACAGCAATAACTGCTATTATGATTATTATAAGTCAGAAGATGGCAATCCTCAGAAGGTGCATGGCGCAGTGGAAATATTTGATGATAGTGATGATAGCTCGTTAATAACACAAATCACACATCAAGTGACACCGTTCAACAAATGCCTTAACTGCCCGACGAAAAAAGACAGCGAGATGAGCTGTTTCAACTATCGCTCAGAGTTTGCATGCACAACAGACAGCTGTAATTTGGGATTTAAGGCCAATCAAGCATGCAGCTGGATAAATGCAAGCTACAGCGAGCTTGGGCTAGGCTACTGTTATCCTGAAAATTATACTAAAAACGACCGTTGCAGCCTTTGCAGCGAAACAAATGATGTATTCTTCAACACAAGATGCACTCAGGATATATGCAGCAAATTAGGAAGATGCTTCTCTACAGAATATGAAGCTTCATGCAGAGCATGCAATTCTGACACCAGATGCGAAGATCTCAAGACAAGAAGGATGTGTGTAGGCAATGAAGATCCCATATTAGGACAGGAATTCAATATTACAGATGATGCATCCATTGCTTATAGCAAAGACATATGCGGCCTTGGAAGATGCAAATGGGATGCTCTTCTTGACAGATGCTATAAAGATGGAAATGATGATACCAGAAGTGCAGATGACTGCACCCTGGAAGAGCTTGGAAATATAGATCCTAGCTTATCGATAGATAAATGTAAAAAAGACAACAATGCCACCATCACGACCTTAAAGTATCCGAGCAAGCTGTTAAGCATAGGGGGCACCAAGATAGGGGGAACTAATGAGCCAGATGCATTGGTATTTACTGTAGGCGGAAGCGAGAAAAATGCATATTCCTTCAGTTATTGCATAGATAAGGAAGATATACAAAATGGAATAAATAACGGAAATAAATGTTATCCAGGAACAGTTCTTGATGGAAATATAGTACGCGGCGGACTATCTTTCTATGGGACAGCAACTGAAGCAATAATTACGAGAAATACTCTCAAAAGTGTCTTGGAAGAGCAAGGATACACAGATTCTTCCCGTGCAGGGATATTCTACATACGATTCTTCTCGACAGACAAATTCTACAATCAAGAGGAAGTAAAAAGCATACCTGTCTATATAGATATTTGGGGGCCTAAATTAACTTCTGACCATATTCTAAATATAAATATGGAAGGCACTCCTGTCAATAAAGACACTAAAAGCCAGATATTCTTTAACATATCAAGTGATGAAGAAGTCAAATGCACAGCAGAAAAATTAGAGAAAAAGGGCAGCACGATACTTCTTTTTGGCATAAAAGGGACAACAGATGAGAAAGGCGAGCTTTATTACAGCACAGCATTCAACTCTGTGTATAATGTAACAGACGGATTATATAAATATACAGTAACCTGCGAAGACAAAAGCCATAACGTAGGGACAATACTTTACGATGATACCAATAATGCAGATCATCCTGCAATACATGTAGATGCGTTCAGCAAAGTTACGGTCAACAAGCCAAAAATCTCTAATACTGTGTCCAGCTATATATTCCCTACAAATACGATACTGTTTGAAGTGCAGACAACTGACCCCAGCATCTGCACATTGATAAGAACCCCTTCAGAACAGCCTGCAACTGAAAGCAATCCAGTATTTGCTCCAGACAAAAACAATCCTTTAATCCAGACCTTATCATTCCCTGTAACTGTGTCAAATACAGATTATGTATCAGGCAAACCATTTAGCAGCCAAGCTTATCCTGGCTCAGCAGGAAACGGATATGGTGTCCAATGCAGGCATGAAAGCGTAACAGATACTGAATCATTTACATTCTCAGTTGATAGGACTCCGCCAAATGTCACTCTCGGGATAACAGGCGGGAAAAATGGAGAAGCGAAGGAGATTGTCCAAGATGAAGGATTTTATAAAGAGTATGGCAATGACAGGACATTAACAGTATTATGCAATGATATGCCTATCGGCGGAAGCTTGCAGGTATTTGGCGCAAAGCCTAATTCAGAAAAGATATGCCAGGCAGAGATCTGGGATACAGAAGCATGCAAAGATCTGCAAAAATTTGAAGCAAAAAAAACATTATCTGTCAACAGTAAAAAACGCATATGCTTTACCTGCGAAGATAACGGAGGAAATGTCGCGCCAGTCAAATGCGGAGAAGTATATGTTGATAAAGAAGGCCCGATATTCAGAGAGCTGACGATATCAGATGAAAATAATCCTTATGTTAATACTTTAGTAAGAAAAATCCCATCTAAGTTTTATACTGCAACAATCCAATCATCAGAAAAATTAAAGGAAGGTGAAGATGCGACAATCTCATTCAGGATAAGGCATCATAATGGCCCTGTCGTGGATTATAGGGCATCATTAAAAGCGCCTTATAAAATAGATCAGCTATGGAACCAATATGAGGTTTACTATGAAACAGAGTTTGCAGTGCCTATGTCAGAGGAATTCAATGGTTTGGACAGCAGCGATACTATTGAAATAATAGTCTCTGGAAAAGATAAGTTCGGCAACCCAGGCATCCTGAAAGAGAACTACACAGTCGACAGCACAATCCCAAAGCCGCCTACACTTAATGAATTTTTCCAAGCATCTACAAGGTATTCTACTGCTTCCTTATTTGAGCAGACGGGATTTGAGGGTGATAAGATTCCAGATAGAAATATAATACTTGAGTTTGGCAACCGCCCAAACATAATAAGGTTAAAAACGCTTAACATCAACGGAATAACATTGACAACTTTAGCAGACCTGGAACAAAAAACTGTTGATCTTATCTCTTCAGGAGCGAGGACAAGAGATACGCTTAAAGAAGGAGAGTCCAAGACGCTGAATATAAACGGCAAAAACTATCTTGTCAAAAGCTTAGCGATAGCTAAAGATGCTAAGGGAGAAACTTATGCTGAATTTTCTGTCAATAATGAAAAGACATCAAAATTAACAGCGAACAAAGCTGATAAGACCAAGCCTGATACATTTAAATTTAAAGGCGGCTATGAGATATATGCAAACAGGATAATCTTAGATCCAAGAAAAGGAGATGCTGTGGAGTTCACTCTAATAACATATTCTCAAGATGATGTGGCATGCGCAGATCAAGACGGAAAAGATTATTATTCATTCGGCATCACAAAATCAAACCTAGGAAATTTCACTGTCAACCACAGCAGCATAATCCAGCTCACTTCTGAAGACAGCTGCATAACTGCAGAATCTTACTTACAGCTAGACAGCAACAGCCTCAAACCTGCAGATTCTTGTACTGGAAATGAGCTGAAATACTCAGGCGATCTTGCAGACGGCGAATGCAGCATCTCAAAATATTCTGCAAGAAATGAATGCGCAGGAAATAGCTGCTATATCAAGGAAGCATCATGCGAAGATAAAAAGCTAAAGGAATCTTATTTCAGATGCCCAGATGGATGCGGAAACGGCAAATGCAAAACCGCAGCTCAAGCACAGGCATCGATGACACAGTCAGCATATTCAACACCTGATCCTAAGCAGCTAGGAAAAATAAGGTTAGAGTCAGTGCTTGAGGGGGATAAGCTGAAGATAAAGAGCATAGATGGAGAGGAGCTAACGCTTAAAGATATCGGAGATGTTAATCTGGCAGGCTATTACCTGGAGTTTGAGGATATCAAGCAGCCAAGCAGAAAATTCTATAATGTAAAAGAAGTATTAGATGATACTAAAATAGATAAGGTTGTTAAAAATATTACAAGAAGGCTTGAAGCAAAAGCAGCTAAAGAAGAAGCTAAAAAAGCAGCAGAGGAAGCAAGAGAATTAGAAACAAAGGCTGAAAAAGAAAGAGAAGAAAATGCCGAGAGATCACAAGAAGATATGTCTAAGAACTCAAAACAAAATGAAGAAAGCAATAATGGAAATTCAGCCATTCCTGGCGCAGCAGTATTGGACTTTATCACAGGAAGAGTCTCTTTTATAGATTTTATAACAGGCGCAGATACTGCTTTACCTACATCAGATGATCAGTCTGCAACAACTGCTGATCCTGCAGGAGAAACTGATGGGCCAACAGCAGCAATCACAGATCCAACATCAGCTGCATCTTCTGATCCACAAACATTAACTGCAGATCCAGCATCAACCACTGATACATCAGCATCAACTACAGCCAATAATCCTCCACGCAAGTATATTCTCTCCTCACCTGCGCTTACAGCAGTGACTGCTGAGAAAAATGATCCTAACGCTAAATTCATCTCTCTTGATAAAACATTATATGGCTTAGAAAATGTTCAAGATGAAGAGTTTGATGCGCAATCAACCTATAAAAGGGATTTTGTCGTCAATGTTTATGAAAAAGCTTCTCCATTGGGGTGGTTTAATGCCAGCATGCAGCTTCAGGAAGGCTCTACTTGGTTTTATGCATATGCGATAGATGAAAACAACAACCTAGGATTGCCGACAGCAGTTAAAAAAATCATAATAGACACTATGGCGCCAGATATTTTACATTATGGGCCTGCAGAGAATTCTAAGATCAGCGCAAACTTAGGCGCAAATATATTTGCAACGTTTACAGACTTTAATTCAGGGATCGTCAGAGAGACAGCTGTATTGGAGATAGATGATCAAATATATACCTGTGAAGACAAACCCAAAGGCGTAGAATGCCTTGGCACAAAAACATTTACTATCAGGCTGACGAAGCCATTAGCCCAGCAGGGCCTATATAAGATCAAAGCATCTGCAGCAGATAAATTAGGAAACCGCAAGGAGCATAGCTGGCAATTTGTGGTCAATAATGATGCGCCAAGTGAAGCCATACCAGAAACTCCAAACGGATTATGCCCAGAAAATGACAGATGTTATATAAATAATAAAACACCGGAATTCATATTAAAATATGATACTTTGCCTGCAGCTGAAATAACTGCACAGTTCAACTCAGCAGATCCGATAGCAGCATTGGTTGAAAATATCAACAATTACCTAAAATTACAGCTTGATCCTGCAGATCTAAAGAAACTTGAGAAAGATGGGCTTGATGAAGGAGATCATACTATAACCCTTTCGCATAAAGATACCGATAAGGCGACAGGCATAACTGCAGCAGAATACCCTAATCTTGTCAGGTTTGTCGTCGATACCATATCTCCAGGCGTGACAATAGACGAGCTGATCCTGACAAATTCAAAATCCATCAACATCACCGGAACCTATACAGAGCAAAATGTCTATGAGATAAGATTTTCAGGAGATATCCTTCATACAGAGCCATTGACTTTTAGGGAGCTTCCTACAGATATTGTCGACGGAAACACTAACCTCTTCATCAAAAATGTCGAGCTAGATATTGCAAATATAAGCAAGCTGCAGAAAGACATCATAATCACAGTAGTCGATAAGGCTAACAATTCCATCACTACTATCATAAGGGTTAATTATGACATAATCCCTCCAGAGCTTGCGAACATAACTGTAGAAGTTACAAATCCTCAAAACAGGATCTTAGAATACAATAACAGCTATTATAAGACCAATGACCTTAAAGTCAGGATAAAAGGGCAGAGCAGCAAGCCATTGGAAAAGATGCTCTTATCTGCAGGATCTGTCATCCCAGTCGATATCGATATTACAGGCCTGAAATTTGAGGCAGAGCTTGACCTTGGAAACACATTAAGCACAACTTCAGAGGAACATGTTCTTTTACAGGCAGAAGACAGGGAAGGCAACAAGCAATATTACTTTTTACTTATACAATTAGATGTCAGTGAGCCAGAAGTTGATGTTAAGATAATCTGATGAAGATCCAATAATTCACGAGTCACCTAAAAAGCGGCAGCGACTGCCAATTTTTGACGAACACTATTCCAACTTTACCAAACCAGGTATGGCTGGGCAGTCGGTTGCATGTAAGGTTGCGAATCGTCAAAAAGAAATACTAATCTAATAAGCAAACAAGTGAACTCAATGTAGAGGAAGCACAACCTATCCAGATACTAAGAAAGTGTTCGTCGGCAGTCGCTGCTGCTTTTAGAAATGTAAAATTTAAGGCGACTCAAAAAATATCAATGGAACATGCAAAGCCATGCTAAGAAAACATATCTTAAAAAGAGGTGAAAAAGCAGTTATCAGCCTATCTGGCAAACTTTTACGTTTTTCAATCATTGCCTATCTCTTAAATCTATCTCACTTTTTAATTATTTTATCTTTAATTACATCTGCATTTATTCTTTTCATTACTCCAGCAGCAGCATCGCATGGCCAGAATTGCCTTGATATCACAAGCAGAAAGCCTGTGTTTCAGATAACATTCAATGAGTTCAGCAATCTTTCTTTTTTTGAGCTGAAAGGGACAAAAGGCGTAATCCAAACATCTGTTCCAGGGATGTTAAGCAACTTCTCAAAAGCATATGTAGCCACTACTGTAAATCTGTTAGATTCAACTGTCAAGGATTATACCTTAAAATTAAATGCAATAGATGAGCTCGGTAATAAGCAAGTATATAGCCAATGCTATCATTATGTTCCAAGTCCGACAAAGATAACATTAGCCGAGCCGGAGTTTGGATATTCAGCTGTCAAAAATTTTACCACTAAAATAATCACAGACGTTGAAGCTATCTGCAAATACAGCATAAACACAGACCTTAGCTATGATGATCCTAATCCTGCAAATACCATGGCTTATTTTAATGCTAATACCATTGAATCCAATTCTAGCTTAGAATCTAATCATAGCTTAGCACATAATTATAGCTCAGAGTATTCATTAAATATCAAAGAAGACCTGTTTCCTAATGAGAATGCCATAGTAAGATTATTTGTAAACTGCAACAATACTGAAGGAGAGCTTAATCCAAGATCAGAGAAGTTTGAACTAAGGGTAGATTCATCAAAGCCGATCATAAAAGATGTAAAACTTTCTCCTCAAGGAACAAATATCGTCTCAAATGAGCCGTTGCAGACAACACTCATAGTGACATCAGATGAGCCTGCAAGATGCAGATATAGCCTAAATAACATCTCTAATTACAGCATGATGGAAAACAAATTTCCGGAATATGATGCATTCTCGCAGAATAGCACAGCAATTACACATAATATAATATATCCGCAGCTTGTGGACAAGGCTGAATATAATCTCCAGATAGCGTGTGAAAATAAGGCAAAGCTCATTTCAGATACTCAGGCCTTTACATTTAAGGTAGATAAAGGCGCGAATGACAGCATCATAATAAACAAGCCCAACAGCACATATCTCTCTAAAATACCTGTCCTGCTTGAAGTGTTTACAAACAGGGATGCTGATTGCTTTATCAGGACACCGCCTGCACCAGGCACAGCTTTGAAGACAACCG
>JAGVYP010000065.1 GCA_018303205.1 Candidatus Woesearchaeota archaeon | reverse complement strand
TATTCTCCTGATATCACTCCAAGGCCCATAAAAATCAAGATTTTTAGGGCACAAGAAACTTTGTTTCTTTGTGCATTCCCACTTAACTTGACTTTACCCTAAAAAGAAAGCTTTTTATACTTGAGTATATGTGAACATACAAATTACCAATTGTGGAGGGAGTGAATATGAAAAGAATAATGTTTATTGTCACGCTCGTGCTTGCATTAAGTATGAGTATTGCAGCAGTATCTGCAGCTGAAGGAGATTCTTTTATTTTAGAAAAAGCACCTAATTATCGTTTGGTAACGCCCCATCATATGAGTTGGATGAGTCCTTATTATGATAGGTATGCAACCTATGGTCCAGGTCTTTACTATGACCAAAGGCATAACCACTTCAGTAAGGTAAAACCTGTTGAAGGAGAATATAACAATCCTGTTATAGCACGTTACTTTGATAGTGCAGCATGTGTTTATGCACAAGATAATTCAAAAAGAAATTTTAATCAATGGCTTACCTTTGGAGTATACTGTCCAGAAGCCCAAGCACATTTGTCCATGCTTCGTGCTCCAACCTATGAACTCAATGAACACGTATACATTCGTGATTTCATCTTAGACACAAGGTACAGGTAATTTTTTTATTTTTTTAATCTCTTTTCTTTCTCTAGCAGAACTAGGACTATTTTGTTTTTTTAAGCAGTTTCTTTCGAGCTACTGTTACTAATACGGTAGTCTCTCTTTTTCTCATAACAGGAAGGCTTCCAGGAGATGCGGCATGCAAATTAAGGAAATAGATTTCGTGATGAGCATCAACTGAGGATTCGGTGAGTGTTACATAATCATTTGCCAACACTTCCAAGCTCGTCTGAGCATGAAGAGCTTCTCCTATTGCTTCTTGAAACACGTTTACTAATGTTCGTCTTACTCCAGCAATTTCCATTCCAAAAACCTGATTGTCATATTCATAAAAAACATCAGCAAAACTGCCAGTTTTTCTTTTTACATGACTTGCTGCACAATACACTCCAGGCCTTACATCTTGTACGTGAAAAAAGAAACCTCCCGGAGATAATGCTTGTACTACCTGGTCTATAGCGTGCGGCATATCATCTGCAGTATCAAAAGAAGAAAGACCCACAATCATGGGAACGTGGCGATACTCTATATGGTTATAAGATCCTTCTACCACATTTGCATTTGGATTTCTTCTCTTGTTTTCTGCTCTTGCCGCAGGGTTAATTTCTACTTGCAACCAAGGTTGTACTTGTTCTGGTCGTAAAACAGCATCAAAATATCCTGTTGCTCCAGATCCGTATTCTACAATATCTTTTGTTGGTAAACCAAAATGTTCCCACAAAAAAGCAGTCAGCAATTGCAGAGAAGATCTAAACTTTTCCCTATTCCTTTCAAACACTACAGTTTCCTCAATACCTTGTTTACGAAAGAATGCTTCCTGATCATTCTCCCTAAGGAGATATGAGGTAGGTGAGCTCAGGTTTATTATTTCCTGATAAATATCAATCCTTGGTCTTGGAGCTATTTCTATTTGCGCATGTTTATACTCAAAAAGGGTCATAGGGAGGGGATAGGAGAGGATCTATAAAAAGATAAGGAGAACCCTCCTCTTTCAAAAAAGAAAGGTTTAAATAGTACTTAATCTTGTTTAAGTACTATGAAAGAAATGATGATCTGTTATTCCGCAAAACACCTGCCTAGAAAAAAACAATGCAAACTGAGTCAGGAGCTTTTTGGGTATACTGACAAATCCAAATATGGCAAATATACCTATGAACGACCAGGCTTTTTAACAGGAAAAAAATTCAGAAAATTAAAACCCGGATGTTTTCTTCTTGATAGCTCCTCTAAACATTCCCTGCTTACTTTTTTCAAAAGAAATAATGTTCATGTTGAACTTATTATGATCTTCTAATCGATGGTTGTACCACTGGACACTGGACATGCGCAAATAAGATTTTTAAATAAACTCTTCTGAGAAAGTTATGAGGTGAAAACATGCTTTACCGATGCTACGACTGTGCAAGAATTGGCGATGATATCATCTTCTTACAACGCGGAAAAACCCAAATAGGCTATGCAGAACAAGAAAAATTTATTCCCTTATGTTCTCGATGCTTTAAAAGAACTACTGTGAGAAAGATTGAAGTGCATTAATGCATTTTTTTTGCTTTTTTCGAAATTCTTACGGTTCACATTCCTCAATTCCGAAAAGTATTCGAGATTTTCGTAAACTTTTTTCTCTCTTCGAAAACTTTACGGTAAAATATCAAAAAGATATTTTAAATCATAGAATACTAAAAATTCAAAATAAAATAAAAAACCAGGTTGAAACCCTGGCAAGATCACCCGATCACATTAACTCAATGAGAACAAGTATATAAAACTTCGCACTCATATTGGGCAAAGGCGTGGTGGCACAATTTGGTACTGCGCCCAGTTGAAGCCTTGGTGGGGTCACCCGATCCCATGCGGGTTCAAAAGAACTCAGTAACATGATTCGGGAAGTCCCGCCCACGCCGCCCAATATTTTTTTAATACTATCAAAAACCTGTTCACTTTTATCCTACCAAATCTTTATAAACATCTTAATAATATATCTTCTATGGGATCAAAAAAATTAAGTCATTTAGGATTGAAAAAGCTTTTAGTACTCTTATTAGGAGTTTGTCTTACATTGCCACTAGTTTCTGCAGTAGATATATTCTCTTGTGGATCAATCAATAATCCTGGAGCATATAGGCTAGCTAATGATATTTCTAGTTTTGGAAGCTGTATAACTATAGACTCTTCAGACGTTCAGCTAGATTGTGAAAACCATTTAATTCAGCATGGTGACCCTAGTGCATCAGGTCTGCTCTCAATAACAACAGGCATTACAGTAGATGGTGGCAATAACAACATTCTTATTAAAAATTGTAGAATTCATGAACGTTCAAATACTGGAGGTAATGGAATTGCCGTACTAGGAACTTCTAATTTTGTCAACATTTCGAATAATTTAATATCAACAAATACTATTGGAGAGAGTCGCGGTATACTTTTCTTTAGGGGTAATGGACATATTGCTGAAAGAAACAGAATAGTTATTGATGATAACAAAAACGAAAACGCAGGGATTATAGGATTTTTAATAACTAATGCAACAATATCAAACAATTTTATCAGAATATTAGGGTTACAATCGGGTGTTTTAACAAATGATAACTCAGGAATATTACTCTTTGGTGCGGATTCTGTTGATATAATTGAAAATGATATAAGTATTGATAGTCTTTCTGATAGCTACGCCCTTAATTTAATTGGATCAAATAATATCAGATCTATGGAAAATATTTTTCAAGGACAAAGCGATGGTAGAGGTGATCTTAGTTATGCAGTTGGACTTAGAAACTCTCAAGGGATCTCTTTCAATAAAGACAAACTGTACAATAGTTATGGGTGGATATACATCTTAAATTCAGATAGTAGTTACTCTGACATCACTTTTGAGCGATTTAGCGGATCTATAACAACAGGATCAGCATCTATACAAAGCGGAGTAACTAGAGATATAAACAGGAACAATTTAGATATAACTCAAAATAAAGCTTTTATCAATGATTTAGCAGTACCTGAGTTTAATGTGCCATCTATTATCAAATTACTAAACATAGGAGTATCGAATCCCAAAATAGAATTTGATTTATTTGATACAGGATTGTGGGTAGATTGTCCTATCGGAAGATGCACATTAATTTATGCAGGTAATGACATAGAGTTCTCAGTTACGGGTTTCTCTTCCTATAGAGTTGTCGAGTCTCCCATGTGTAGTCTATGCGGAGATATTGATGCTAACGGAATAGTTGACATAGTTGATGCTAATCTAGCTGCCAGAATAGGTGCTGGACTTATTATCCCCACAACTCAACAGTTATATTGCGGGGATGTAAACATTGATGGAAAAGTAGATGTACAAGATGCGTTATATATTGCTAAAAGAGCTGCTGGACTTCCAATTGTCTTAATGTGTGTGTAAACGACTAATTTCTTCGAGACATTTCGTATTTCTTGAGACATTTTATTTAGTACAGAAAAGTCAACACTCAAATGAGATAAAGAATCGGTCGCTCCAACTATTAAGAATTATGAATATAGTTCTCGCTGGATTCCTGACCAGTTATTTAAAAAAGCAATAAAAATATGGTAAACATTATCAATATATACCTTCATTTATTCTACTCTCCCAAATCTTTATAAATACCCTTCATTCCAAATGAGATGGGAGGAACATGATCGTAAAAGATTTCTCAGTAGAGAAAACACTTGATTCAGGACAGATTTTTCGCTATCATTTTGAAAATGGGTGGTGGTATGTACATCATCTTGACCAGTTCTTTCGCATGAAACAAGAAGGAAACAAACTTCACTTTGAAGGAACTCCTGATCATTTCCTCACCTCTTTTTTTTCTTTGAAAGAAAATATAAAAAAAATAAACAAAAAAATAAATAAAGATGAAGTTATCAACAAAGCGATTCAGCACAGCGCAGGCTTGCGTCTTCTTCAACAAGATCCTTGGGAATGCATGGTAGCATTTCTCTGCAGTTCCGCAAGCAATATTCCCAAAATAAAAATGAACATGGATCTACTCTCACAACAATTTGGAAGAAAAGAAGAAAAATTTGGAAAAACTGTTTTTCACTTTCCTGAACTCCACTCTTTAAATGATTATCAAAAAATCTGGAATGCAAAAACAGGTTTCAGAGCAAAATACTTATACACTATCAACACTCTTGTGGATTACCCTTTTTTTCGCCAATTACAAGCTATGCATTATGAGGACTGCATCTTTGAGCTCAATGAATTACCAGGAATTGGTCCTAAAGTTGCAGATTGCATTGCATTATTTTCACTCGGAAAGACAGAAGCATTTCCTATCGACACGTGGATGCGTAAAGTGATGCTTCGTCATTATTTTAAAGGCAAAAAAGTTTCTGATCAAAAAATAAGACAATTCGCAATGGACTATTTTGGAATTTATGCAGGATATGCACAACAATATCTCTTTGATGCAAGCAGGAAGGGTGTCTTATGAACATCGCAGTTGATCTTGATGATACACTGAATCATTATATTGATCATCTTTTAACATTTTTTGAACACCATCTAGGAAAAAAACATCACCTTACCAAACAAGACTTTCTCCATAGACACTTACATCAATGCCTTGGCATTTCAAAAAAAGAATTTGATTTCTTTTTTAACAAATTTCAAATGGACGCTTTTATGCATGAAATGCAACCCCATCCTGATGCAAAAGAAGTCTTACCTAAGCTTGCCCAACACCATGACCTCTTTATTATTACAGGAAGATTAGAACCCCATACCTGGGAAGTCGAAGATTGGCTCAAAAAACATTTTCCAGGAATTTTCAAAAAAGTGCTCATAGCAAAAAACCCTTATTATAACAGTAACGATCATCTCAAAACAAAAGAAGAATACTGTAAAGAACTAGAAATTTCTCTTTTTATCGATGATGACCCCAACTTTGCACTTGACGTCGCACAAGAAGGATTCCAAGTGCTCATGATAGAACAACCCTGGAATAAGAAAACAAAACATAAAAACATTGTCCATGTTAAAAACTGGCATGACATCGCAGCCCATATCAACCATGAAAAATAAAAACAAAAAAGCACTGAACATTTTGAACATCCTTGCAAACACTGAGAGAACTACCATGTTGGGAGAGTTCAGAAAACGAAAACTCAGTGCCTTTCAAATGCTCATTGCAACCATACTTTCTGCACGAGCAAAAGACGAAACAACGATGCCCATTGCAGATGAACTTTTTAAAAAATATCCAACACCTGCGAAACTCTCGTCTGCAAATCCTCATGCTGTTAAAAAGATTATTCGTAAAATAGGCTTTTATAATGTAAAAACAAAAAATATCATTGCAGCTTCGCACATGATCCTTAGTGAATTTCATGGCAAAGTTCCAGACACCCTTGAAGATTTGTTGAAATTACCAGGTGTTGGCAGAAAAGTCGCAGGATGCGTACTTGTTTATGCTTTTGACAAAGACGCTATACCTGTTGACACGCATGTACATCGTATTTCCAATCGTTTAGGATTTTGTAAAACAAAAAATCCAGATAAAACTGCTGATTGTCTTGAAAAACTTTTTCCAAAAAAATATTGGAAAATCATTAACGATACTTTAGTTCATCATGGAAAAACCATCTGCAAACCAATAACACCTAGCTGTTCTTTATGCAGCGTAAAAAATAACTGCCCAAAAATAGGCGTTCAAAAACAAAACTAACCTTTTAGAAAACTTTATAAACGATTTACCATAACAGATCTTATGAAACTTTTACTATCAGAATTCAGGGCATTTCTCAAAGAATACAAAATAACAGCTCTTGCCATAGCTTTCATCATGGCTACTGCAGCAAATGCTCTCATCAAGTCGCTTGTTGATAACATTATCATGCCTCTACTCACTCCTTTTATTTCAGGAGGCGCTTGGGCCGCTGCAACATTCTCTTTAGGTCCTGTTGTTATTTCTTGGGGTGCTTTTCTTGCAGCACTCATCAATTTCTTTATCATCGCATGGGTTGTTTTCTTAGCTGTAAAATTTTTGTTAAAAGAAGAAAAAGTTAAGAAAAAATAAGCATTTTATACCTCTTTATATCGTGATACTCATTTCTTCTTTTTCAATCTTTTTATTGATACATTAAGCAATATTTATAAAAACAGTTCGTTTTTTCTTTTTATGTCGCAATATAACCCCCATCTTTTTATTCATGAAAAAGATATTCAACTCTCTCTTCAAACTCAAAAACTTCTCTCTCAAGCAGAGCAAACCTATTTTGAACATTTTAATGGAGAAACATGGTATGGCAGATGTATCTTCATCAGCTGGTACTGCTCACTCGCAGATTGCACTTTCTGCTATAGATCAACACCAAAACATCAAAAAATGCATCCTGCGACAGCAAAACGATCCATGGCTTCCATACTTCTTGAAACGCTCTTTTGCAAAATATTCAATTGGAGAATAGAATTCTTAACAGGAGGCTATGGTATCATGCCTTTTTCTGAACTGCTTGAAATTATCAAAAACGTCAGTATTGTTTATGGAGACAAAATTTGGCTTAATTTGGGGGTGCTTTCTTCCCAACAAATCGAACAATGCAAACCGTATGTAGAAGGAATTTGTGCATCGATGGAAACCTTACATCCTACTCTCCATAATCAAGTTTGTCCACGTAAACCCGTTGCTCCTTATGATGCAATGCTCTCACGCTTACACGGATTTAAAAAAAGTATAGCAGTCATTATTGGTCTTGGAGATACTTTTCAAGATATGCACTACTTATTTGACTTTATAGAAAAACATCAGCTTGATAGAATAACGGTTTATGCATTAAAACCTGTCAAAGGAACACCCTTTACTCAAGGACCCAGCGTAGAAGAATATGTTACGTGGATCGCTTCTTTACGATTACGTTTTCCAAAACTCGAAATCATTGCAGGAACTAATTTACGACGCTGCGAAGAAATCGCTTACCTCATGAAAGCAGGAGCAAATGCCATTACGAAATTTCCAGCAACCAAACAATTCGCAACACAAAAAGCAAAACTTATAGAACAAATCATCAAAAAAGAAAAAAGAAATTTCATTAGTAATATTACTACCTATCAAGATATTCATTGGGAACAAGAAATTGACAAACTCAACATCTCTGAAAACTATAAAAAAGAAATGAAAGAAAAAATAGGACCCTATTTGAAGAGTTTTAAAAATCCTGTTGATAAGGATCAAACTTTGCAAGTTCTTAGTTGCTGATTTTCTACATGTTTTCTACATGATTTGTTAAATTCTGATATGCTTTTAACGAAAAGTTTATAAGTTGTATAGCTTATTTTATGTCGGTGTGGTTGTATATGAACATCTTGTTAGTTTATCCAAAATATCCTGATACTTTCTGGAGTTTTAAACATGTTCTGAAATTCATTTCAAAAAAAGCAGCATTTCCTCCCTTAGGTTTGATGACTGTAGCAGCCATGCTTCCGGAAACATGGGAAAAAAAGTTGATAGACCTTAACGTAACTGAACTTACTGCAGATCATCTCGAATGGGCAGATATGGTTTTTATTGGGGCAATGATTGTGCAAAAAGATAGTGCTCGTGAAATTATCGCTCGTTGCAAAAGACTCGGCAAGAAAATTGTTGCAGGCGGACCTTTCTTTACAACTCAGTATAATCAATTTACCGATGTTGATCATTTTGTATTGAATGAAGCTGAGGTGACACTTCCTTTGTTTTTAAAAGATCTTGAAGAAGGAAGTTTGAAAAAAATATATACTTCTACGGAAAGACCTGACATTACAAAAACACCACTTCCTATGTGGTCATTGATAAACTTTAAAGATTATGCTACCCTGTCAGTACAATACTCAAGAGGATGCCCTTTTAATTGCGAATTTTGCGATATTGTCATCATGAACGGCAGAATCCCTCGTAATAAATCTCCAGAACAGATGATTACCGAATTCCAAGCATTATATAATGCAGGCTGGAGGGGACCTATCTTTATTGTAGACGATAATTTTATCGGAAACACCTTAAATGTAAAAAAAATGTTACCTGAACTGATTACCTGGCAGAAAGCATATAAGTATCCTTTTAGTTTTTTTACAGAAGCCAGTACCAATCTTGCAGCAGATCCAGAATTAATGCAACTCATGAGTGCTGCTAATTTCTACAAGGTATTTTTAGGCATTGAAACACCCTCTCTTGACGGTTTAAAAGAATGCGACAAATTTCAAAATGTATCCAGGGATTTAGCTGATGCTGTTCGAACAATTCATCAAAATGGAATGCAGGTCATGGGCGGATTTATTGTTGGTTTTGACAGTGATACTGAAAATATTTTTGAAGCACAAATAAAGTTTATACAACAGACGGGTGTTGTTACTGCAATGGTTGGTTTGTTAACTGCCCTGCCTCAAACTAGGTTATGGCATCGTCTTAAAGCAGAAGGTAGATTGGTAAAAGAGTCTTCAGGCGGAAATACAGATGGGACACTCAATTTCGTTCCCAAACTTAATAAGGAAACCCTCCTTCAAGGCTATAAAAGAATTCTTTCAACTATCTATTCACGTAGAGTGTATTATAAAAGAATTCACACATTTATTAAGAGTTACAAACCTACTGTAAGAACTAGAATTTCAAAATCAGATATGCTTGCACTTTTTAGGAGTATGTGGAACATTGGAATAATTTCTAACGCAAGATTACACTATTGGAAATTATTATCAAGAACTTTTGTCACAAAAATAAAAGCATTTCCCACAGCAGTAGAACTTGCAATCATAGGCCAACACTTTGAAAAAATTGTCGCAAAAACAGTTGCAAGGTAAAAATGTCAAAAATTTTCCACTAGTCTCTGACTAGTGGCGGGAAGCCCATTGATGGTCTATAGTGAAAAATTTTTGAGCATGCTCAAAAACCACTATAAATAATGGCATGTCGCGACATGCCACCAATCTCTGATTGGTGGTTTTTGACAAGAAATGAAAGAAAAAATAATTCCGTATCTCAAAGCGTTTCAACATCCACAAGATAAGGATTCCTGCACTTCTTCACTTCAATCTTGAACAAAACTTATTTCTTAATCAAGTCATTCCATCTTTTTGGAAATCCCTGTAGTGTCAACAATGCAAGTGGTGCTGCCCAATTAGCCCATCTCTCAACAAAATCCCAAATAGGTTCACCAGCAACAGGTCTTATTAATGCTGTAAGAAATCCCCATACTGAAGCCCAGATTAATACTATTTTGAATGGGCTTATCAGTGCTAAACATGCCACAATGATATCCATTGTTCCTATTATCGGAAGTGCAGTTGTTGCGAAAGATTCAGTTAAACCTATCGATGTAAAATAAGGAATCCAATTTTGTTTTATTCCTAATGCAAAAATACCATGTCCTAAAAAACTTCCAAAAATTCCAATCCTTAAGATCCATTCTGCTTTTTCTTGGTTTTTCATTTTTTATCACACAATTAACCCCGTTAATATGCTTATATAAATGTTTTCTATTCACTATGGTTAATCATGATCTGTCTAATACTTTCTCATCGTCAAAAAATAACTAATATAAAGATAAACAATGTTCCTCTTCTATGGAACTCACTCCTTGGGAAAATGCACTTTCAGAAGTCTATGCAGTAAGAGGAAAGGATCCAGACTTTATAGTACATCCAAGACTTCGTCATACTCTTGATGAATTTCTTCCCGATCATCCCGAGCTAGAATGGCCCTTATTTCTTCAATACGAATATTGGGCAAGCGATATTTTAAGAGAAACTCACAGTAGCGTAGTTCAAGAAAAAAGAAAAAGACATCCTTTTGGATATATTGACGGAGCCCTAGGCCTTTTTAATACTCGCATTCTTATCAGACAAGCTTTAGAAGGACATAGCTTAATCCAAGAAGGCGCTGCTACTTTTGATCAGGAATTCTTTCTCAAACATAAAATTTTTTATCCAGCACTCCACCTTTTTCCAAGTTTAGCAGACGCCATTAAAGATGCTTCTCGCGAAGATTATCCGGACCTTCAACTCTATCATTTTGGCAATCATGAAGGTACTTGGCATAGAGAAGATGCAAGGCAATTAGCACATGCAGCGATGGAAGAACTCTTTATAAGAAAACTTGCTTGGGGATATCGTGAAATTCCAAAACGTGTTTCGCAAAAAAGCTTTCTTGTTCCTCTTGATTACGGTTCTTCAATTGACGGTATGCTCGATTTTTACCAAGGAAGCAAAACAAATGCGGTTATAGATTTTCTTATGCACAATCGTTTTGCCAGTGTATGCCAGTACTTTCGGCATCTTCAACCCTATCATTTTTCCAAATCTCCACCTGGAACGTGGACTAATAAAAAAGGCAGAAAAAATTATCCGCGCGCGCGAAAAGCCATGCACGAACTTTTTGTGGAAACTTTGCATTGGTTACCTGAAAAGGTCGCATCCTCTGCTACTGTTCATACATTCAGAGAAACTCCTATTCGCTATGGTGCCACTCTTGGTGGTATGCTTCGTGTGGTGTACGAAGACAGAACGCGAGAAGCTGTACGAGATTACCTAAGGTATGTAGCATAATTTTTTACATTTGATCTCATTTTTTCTATTAAAAAAATATTTTGTTTGTGGTTTTAATAAAAATAATAATAAAAAGAAAATAGACTAAAAAACAATTTGAACTGAGATACAATAAAAAAAGATAAACTCACATTTTCCCTTACTCTTTCTTATATAACTCAACTAATTGTTGCATGTCTATTTCAGAAAAATCATTAATGACCAAATGTGCTTCTTCTAATTCTTTTCTAGTGTGAAAACGCGTAATTAGGGCTACTGCTTTCATGTTTGCATTTTTTGCTCCTTGAATACCACTTAACGCATCTTCAAAAACAATACACTGTTTTGGATGTACCCCCAATCGTTCTGCGGCCAAAAGAAACATATCAGGATGGGGTTTATGGTTTGTTACATCGTCTGAAGTTACCAGAACATCAAAATACTTTTTTATGTTCAACACTTCCAACATCTTATCAGCACGCCAACGAGAACTATTCGTTGCAACAGCTAATCTCATTCCCTGCTTTTTCGCTTGGTTGATAAAGCTATAAATATACTGATCATGTTTATGATTTTTTTCAATAAGATCAAATTGAATTTTTCCAGATTTTTGAGAAAATTCTTCTACTGTGTACCCCCTTAATCCATACTCTTTTTTCCAGATCTCCATCTGATCTCTCAAAGATAGTCCTATATATTGTTTGATCTCCTTATCAGAAAGGATAATCTCCTGCTCCCTGAGCACTTCCTGAAACGAATGCCAAATATAAGGATGAGAGTCTACCAAAACACCATCCATATCAAAAATAAGAGCTTTGAACATCATTTTTCAGAAAGAAGTCTGTATTTAAGTATTTGCTCTTTTTTGTTTCTTTTCTATTCCTTTATCTCATTTTTATTCATTTTTTTGAATTTTTTTATAAAATAATAATAAAAAGGGATTATCCGATTAAACACGATCTATCATCCATAACATTAATAAATAAAATAAGAACGCTCTTGTTATGGATCATCCTCTTTATTTTACTGATTGTTATTGCAAGGAGTTTACAACTCAAGTCATTTCTGTCAAAGATAGCAAATACGTTGTTCTCAAGGATACTGCTTTCTATCCCTCTGGTGGTGGACAGCCACACGATGTCGGGAAACTCATTAGATTATCAGATGGAAAAGTGTTTCCTGTCGTTTTCGTAGGAAAATTTGAAGGAACCATAAGCCATGAAATTATTCCACAGGAAAATGATACTCTCAAAGAGGGAGATACCGTGCAAGGTAGTATTGACTGGGAAAGAAGATATAAGCTCATGCGTATGCACACCTCTGCACATATTTTAGACTATATTTTTATGAAAAACAACCCTCTTGTTAAAGTAACAGGCAATCAATTAGAAGTAGAGAAAAGTCGCATTGATTTCAATGTCAAAGATTTCGATAAAACACAATTACCTCTGTATATAGAAGAAGCAAATGACCTTATTCAAAAAGAAGTTCCTGTTCACATCAAAGTTCTTCCTAGAGAAAAAGTCATCCTTCACCAAGACATGATCAAACTTGAAAAAGGGTTTGATGAAAACATCAAAGAAGTAAGACTTCTTGAAATTGAGGGATATGACACTCAACCCTGTGGGGGAACACATGTAAAAAATACCCGTGAAATAGGCAAAATCACCTTTCTAAAATTTGAAAACAAAGGAGCAGAAAACAAAAGGTTATATTTCAATGTTGAGCCTTAATATCCTCATTGTTCATATAACTCTTTTTTACTCTTGAAGTGTAATTTTCTTTTTTTAAAACTTTAAACAAAAAAATGATATCCCTCTCCATGAAAAAAAAAAACGATAGACAAAATATAAATGTCAAAAATTTTCCACTAGTCTCTGACTAGCGGCTCGAAGCCAATGTACGATTACCAGAGGAAAATTTTTGATCATGCTCAAAAACCACTATTGATAGTGGCATGTCGCCACATGCCACGAATCTATGATTGGTGGTTTTTGACAAAATTAAACAGACAAAAGAACATAAAAGGCCAACCAAAAAAAGATTAGGCACACATTTAATGTCCAGTCCTACTTCCAGAAGGTTGTGGAGAAAAGATACTCTCATTCCAAGTACCTTCTACTTCCAAAATTCCCCATGCTCCTTTATCAAGCCGTGCAAGACTATGATCAACAAGAATATATCTTCCTGGCAAATCAATGGTAAACTCAACAATGCTTGCTCCACCTGCAGGAATAAGAGTTGTTTGGATATCTTTTTGTAGAGGAGTACCTGATTCAGGATATACGGCATCAAAGATTTCACCAATCACATGAAAAGAGGAGATCAGATTTACACCACCATTGCCCATAAAAATTCTTATTCTGTCTCCCACTCTTGCTTTCATTTTTCCATTCAATGCTTCAGCTTTTCCATTAAAAACAACATACGTAGGATCACCTGCAAGATATTTATCAACATCAAAAATTTGCAATCCCTTCATTCCAATATCTCCCTTGGTATAAAATTCTCCTTGCATAACATAAAATTCCTTGTCTACCGGAGGCAATTCTTCTTCAGGCTCAATAAGGATCAACCCATACATTCCGTGCGCCATATGTACTCCCACATTTGGAGTAGCACAATGATACACATAAAGACCAGGATTTTTTGCTAAGAACGTAAATGACCGCTCTTCACCGGGTGCAACTTGCATCACACTAGCTCCTCCTCCGGGACCTGTAACTGCATGCAAATCAATACTATGCACATGTAAACTTGTCTCTTTATTTTTTAGTTTGATCGTTACCTTATTTCCTGCCTTTGCTCTTAAAAAAGGCCCTGGTATTTTTCCATTATAGGTCCACGAATTATAAAAAATTCCAGGTGCTATCTCATTGATAACTTCCTCTGCTTCTAAAGTATAGGTTACCTCTTTTTCTTTCGGTAAAAAAGCAAGCTCATGCGGATCCTTCGCAATATCTACTTCTCTTAAGTTATCCACGTTCATCAAAAAAGAAAAAGCGTTTTCTACAGGCATCTGAGGACCATCAGCAGGACCCACTGTTTTCATAAAATAATCAAAACTCAAAACAGTATTCATAGCTTGATTTGAGAAAAAAAGCAAAACTAACAAGATTACTATTAGCGACCATACAGCTATTTTTTTAGTGACATGATGTCTGTGCAGATACATGAAAAAAAGGAAAATCAGTGTTATCAAAAGCCCAAATAAAGCAGCCAACTTCACTACAAACCATATAAGATAATGCATGTCTTAACAGACTAAATCGCAC
Source organism: Candidatus Woesearchaeota archaeon (assembly GCA_018303205.1). Lineage (GTDB taxonomy): Archaea > Nanobdellota > Nanobdellia > Woesearchaeales > JAGWAF01 > JAGVYP01. The sequence continues at coordinate 29,894 of JAGVYP010000065.1, read as the reverse complement.
ATATAATCTTTTTGTTTTTACTCTTGAATAGTATCGTTTTCGTAAGAGTTAAATTTAAATACTCTTTTTCTGAAAGTTTCCTCATGGCCAAAAACCCTGTGCAAAAGATAGTCATAACCATGATCATTCTTTCCCTCATCGGATTAGCCACTTCAATTTACCTGGTTCAAAATCATTACAATCCTCCTCTGGGAGGTTCCGGGTGTGACTTTGGAGAAGTCGTTTCCTGCTCCTTAGTCAATACCAGTATTTTTTCTGAACTTTTCGGAGTTTCGGTTGCACTCTTCGGAGCATTATGGTTCATCCTTCTTCTTATCATCTTATACAAAGCAAGAAAAGAACCAAAAAAACATGCTTTAACCATTTTCTTATGGCATATCCTTGGTTTGCTCTCTGTTATTTATCTTGTTATCGCAGAATTCATTCTTCAGGCCATTTGTCCCTACTGTACCCTAGTCCATATAATCATAATCACTCAACTGATTTTGTCTTTTATAATCTTAAAAAAATTGAACATACCCCTCAACATAAAAAAAATGTTACAGCAGGCAAAACCATGGATCATCACTGTTTTTCTTCTTAGCCTTCTCCTCATTTTCGCTTTTAATTTTTCTTTCGGAGAAAAAAAGAATTACGACAACATTGCCAAATGTATCACTGAAAAGAATGTTGTCATGTACGGTTCTTTCAGGTGTGGCGTATGCGCAAAAACAAGAGAAAAGTTTGGAGACAGCTTTCAATATATCAAAGAAATAGAATGTCATCCTCAGGGAGAAAATCCAGAAACAGAACGATGCCTGGAAAAAAATATTGAATTAACTCCCACATGGATCATGGAAGTTGACGGACAAGAAATAAAAAGGCAAGTCGGATATATGACTCCTGAAGAATTAGCAGTATTTTCAGGTTGTGATGTTTAATGCCTATCGGAGAATTAACTTTACCTATTCTTGTTGTTGCTGCGCTTGTTGATAGTATCAATCCTTGCGTTTTTGGTGTTTTGATTTTCTTAATAGCATTTATGACCAAAGTTTTTAAAAATCCTCATAAGATGCTTGTAGGAGGAGCTATTTACACTATTATTGTTTATATCACTTATTTTGTTCTAGGTTTAGGCTTTTTGAAAATAACAGTTTCCTTCGGCGTATCACAATCTGTGTACTGGATCGCTGCTTTGATTGCTATCCTTGCAGGACTTGTTGAAATAAAAGATTACTTTTGGTATGGAAAAGGCTTTTCCTTACGGATGACTGTAAAATCTTCCGAACGTGTAAAAAAATATACTGCAATGATTGGTAAAGCACAAGAAAAACATATCCTCTTCAGCTACCTCATTGCTGCGTTTTTGGGATTCTTTGTTGTCTTAGTAGAACTTCCCTGCACAGGTGCTCCCTACTTAGCAGTGCTAGCATTAATCGGACAAGGAAATTATAGCGAAGGCATTTCTTTGTTACTCTTATACAACCTTATCTTTATCTTACCTTTGTTTTTTATCATCGGTGTTGCCTATTTTGGAAAATCATCCAAAACACTCCACAAATGGAAAGAACAAAACAAAAAATTTATGCGCTTAGTAACAGGAATTTTTTTAATACTTCTTGGATTGTACATGATTTATAGTATTTGGTAAAATTTTATTTCTTATCCTACATATTCATCAAATTTCTTCTTTGCTTCTTCCTTTGTTTTTGCATTGACAACAATCCTTCCATGGGAAAAAATAAGAAAGTCATCACTTTGAAGAGCATATGCTGATCTTTTTGTTTTCTGTCCTGATAACTTCTTTTCCATACTCTTCAGATCAATATCCTTTCCTAATTGAAACGCAAATTTTTCATTGCCACAGAGCTTAATTATCTTTTTTGTTTTTCTACCCTCAAGATAATCATAAAACCCTTTACACGCTCTACAATCCTTATTTTTGTTTATTTTAGCATGGGTTATCTTCTTTGTTTTCAGATTTAAAAAAAATAAGTCTTTGTCATATTTTCCAGAAGCAAGATATTCGATTGCAGCCTGAACAACAAAGCTTGCTATTGCGCTTACCGTACTGTTGAGCACCCCTACTTCACTGCACGTTTCTCCCTGTTTTTCCTCAGTAAAACATTGAAAACATGCTTCTTGAGGTTGTATAAAGGCAAATGCTCCTTTTTGTTCTACAGCACCACTGTACATCCAGGGAATCTTCTTTTTCTTACAAAAATCATTGATAATCAACCTTGTTTCATTGTTATCAGTACAATCAATAATAAGGTCTATTTTTTTATTTTTCTTATCATCAAAAATACTTGGTAGGGTGTCCTCATTTACATCCTCAAAAAAAACAGAACAATCGCAGAATTCTTTAAGCTTTTCCTGTGCAGCCATAACCTTAGGTTTTCCAACATCACTTTTATTAAACAAAACTTGTCGTTCTAGATTATGCTCTTCAACAATGTCCCTGTCCATAAGAGTAAGGGTTATCCCGTATCGTGCCAAGAGTTGTGCTACGCTACATCCTGTTCCTCCTATTCCTATAACAACAATGTGCTTGCTTTTCCAATTTTGTTTTCCAAGAATTATTTCGCTTCTTTGCATAATTCTTCCTCTTGCTTGCATGCATTGCAGGTTTCTCCTGCACAAGGATCATTGCACTTTTTACAGTATTTGAATTTTTTTTCTTCCCGATATTTTTTTTTCAGATCAGGAAGAATTTCTAGAAAAGCATTGATCATACCATGCTTTGCTCCCGGAGATTTGTTTTCTAACTCATTTAACATATCCCTTACTCCTGCTCTAAACGAAAGATGAATGTTTGGGCACTCATGAAAGTTCACTTCAAATCCTCTCAGAACACAATACAAACGCGTTTCCCTTTCAGAGATGTGATACAACGGTTTTACTCTCGGAACAAACCCCTCATTTTCTGAAAGCCCTGTGAGAGGACCCAGAGCAGCATTATGACGCATATTCCCTTTCAGCAAGTTCATCAACAAGGTTTGCGCTTCATCATCCAAATTATGGCCTGTTACCAGCTTTGTTGCTTTAATTTCTCGCGCTGTTCTATTCAGTAAGGTTCTTCTGAAAATACCACAAACAGTGCAAGGCTTTTTATTCAGAACAGTTATCGCATGATTTTGCACTTCATCCAAGGTTTTACCAAACTTTTCCTTAAAAGAAACACTCTGTAAAGGAATGTCATGTTGATCACAAAACTTTTTCAAATCCTCCAAAGTATGATCACGGTATAATGCAATTCCCTCATCAATCGCTAAAGCAAAAAAAGGAATCTCGTGTTTTCTACAATACTTCATCGTCGTGTAGAGCACTGCTAAAGAGTCTTTACCACCACTCGTTGCTACACAAACATGATCATTCTTCTCAATCAGCTTGTATTTTTTTATGGTTTTTTCTACTTTCTCTTCGAAATATGACAGAAAATGATTCTTACAATAGGCTCTTCCTAACTCATGGTACACTGCTTTTTCTTCACAGTGATTGCATTGCATCTTAGCCACCTGAAATAACACTGAGAATAGTTACTTTCGCATCTTCGGGAAGCATTTCATCAGCAAGAACAATTTCTTCATTCTTCATGAGCAGAACCGTATTCGGATTAATCTTAAGCTCTTTCAGAAGTTCTATTCCGGTACAAGCTTTTTTGAGCTCTATTTCCCTATTTTCTTTTTCAATAAACACATGCATGTTCTCACCTAGGAGACTAGTTCCCGTAGGATAACAAAATGGAACATAAGAAGTTTATAAATCTTCACTTGTTTTTATATATTACCTCTCTTTTTTAGAGTTATGGCAGATCCTGATTATAGAAAAATACAAGTTGCAAGCGGTTTAGAACCTGTTCGTTATGAACCTTTAGAAGAAGCACTTGCAGCTGCACAACCAACTGATTCTTTAAGAAATCTTGCATGTCAATATCTTGAGGGTGTGTCTCCTGTTTCCCATATTGCACTTTGGCCTCATGTTGTTGATGCTAGGGGATATAGTAACGGTCTTTCTAGCCTTCTTCGTGAGATGGGACTTCAAAGTAGATTTAGCAGTCAACATCGCTATTATCATTTGTTAGACACCTCTGGACTTCAAGCCCCTGATCTTACTATTGCTCAAGTAAGACAACTTGTATGTAGTCCTCAACTCTTACTTGCTATTCTTTTCTCTCATATCCCCACTCTAGAACCTGCATTTTTAGCACCCAACGGAATTATAGGTCCTATGACCAGAGCAACAAGAGAGTTTGACCTGAGGAAAATTCGTGAAAGATTAGGCGAAGAAAGAGGAAGTTAAGGATTAGGGGAACCATAAGGTTTTGCGTCTGATTCTAATTCTTTATGCACTAAACAGAAAACGTCTCGTACAAGAACACTTCCAAAACTAACTGGTATGGTCTCTACTGTTACTCTTTGTATATTACCAATTTTTGATTCTCCTGCCGTATACACACTTTTCCTGGTTAAATCTGACAGCATCGTTTCACTAGCCCTAGTAAACATATCTTGTGCTGTTTGATCTTCTTCAACTTGTGTAAATTGCACTGATAAATCAGTTATTTGATAAGCACTCATAATCAGAATTTCCATTAAACCAAAATGAGGATTTCCAGCACTAGCAGCAGCTCTACTCTGATCCCTGCTCACTGGTCTGTATAAGATATCTCCTGCAAGTGAGTCTTCAGGATTTCTTTTATTTTGGAACACACCTCTTGGAATAGTACCTACCCACTGATCTTCAACACGTTGCAATCCAAAACCAAATTCTCCATAAAGAGGATCAGCTTGGTCTCTTTCTATCATCACTAATCCCAGTGGAATTCCATTTAACCTAGCATGCGCTACAGGTCGTGGTGTTCGAGTATAGGTAACGTGAGCAGTTCTTTTTCCAGTTTTAATATATTTCATATAGCTATCTAATTTTGCTTCTAAAATATTTGCATCAACTACTTCTGAGAAAGTGAGATCACTTATGCTTAGTCCTTCTTTTCTTGCAGCTTTTATCATCGCCGGCACGAGATACATAACAATTTCAGGATGATTTCTCATATACTCCGGTGTTAGTTCAACCATCTCAAATCTTTCTTCATTACCAATGACGCTGCTGTCTACAGAAACAACAAGACCATAAGGAATGGTATCCCGATCTGCAGGAAACTTAACACTCCTATACCCAAACATAGGCGGGAAAGTTTCTCCTAAAACAGTTTCAACAGTGGGACTTCTCGGTAATAATGGTAATTTACTAAGATCAAGATCTGTGTTATTTACAAGAAGAGCAAAACTTCCTACACCATCTCCTCTTGCATTTGCTTTTTCAGCGTTAGTTCTATCATAAAAACCAATTCTTGCACTACCCTCTTTCAGAGCGTAAACAACATTTCCTGTAATAGGGTCAATTTTACTTTCAACACCAGATTCTCTTAAGTGATCAGGTTGTAATTCAGGAGCATGAAGTAATGCATCTACTGTTGTTGGTTTAAAAACGAGTTTTCCACCTACTCTTTCTAAGTATATGCCAGGAGCATAAATAATTCCAGAAGATTCTCTATAGAGTTGTGGTTTGCCATCTCGATTCCCACCTAAAATACGCATTATTTCGTCTTTCATTAAGAGAAGAAATGGGAATTATTATATAAAACTCGCTGATCATGTTTTTTTAGAAGCTATCTTGCCCCACTCTTCCTATAAGTTAGGCACAAGGAAAATATTTTCTTCGTTTATTCTTTTTCTTTTTATAAAAAAAAACACAAACAAAAATAAGAAAAATAAACCTGTAATATAGACTATAAAAAAATTATTATAAAAAATACCTCAAAAAATAAGGAGATAGAAAAATACTAAAAAACATAACAATAAAGAAATGTTATCTTAAAAAGTTAGGCACAAGGATGCTTTTTTCTTTTTCTCTTTTGTTTTCGAAAGATTTATAAATAAGTCAGTATATGGATCCGTATATTGGTATATCATATTTTAAAAACGAGGTGTTAGTAATGGATATCAGTCAAATGAGAAAAATTAATGAAATGACACGTGTTCTTCAACAGCATCGCATTGCACCTGATGCGCAAGCAGCTTATGCACAAAGTGAAGCCTTCTTTCTTCACACGAATGATCGCATGAGTCCCCAAGAACCGCAAGTTATCTTAGAACATCCTCAAGAACAATTTTCTGGAACTGAAGTCTCCCTTGGTGTCATGCATGAAAATCATGAACGTCTTGAGAACTTTGAAAGAAAAACACAAGAAAAAATAGTATCCTTAGAAGATGACGTTGCTCACATTATTAACAAAGTCAACGAACTCATCCAAGTGATGAAAAGTCTTGAAGAAAAACAAGACCAAGTACAACACATACTTCAGAATGCTCAACAACAGCCTGTACAGCAGACTTTTACACAAGCATCTACTCCACAACAAACTCTTGTTCAAGCACCTGCAGCTCAAACAGCCGCACCAGCTGCCGCACCTGAAGCAAGACAAAAATCCCAGCGCGTAGGAGACTTTAAACCAGGAGACATTGATATTGGAAAATTCTTCTACTACGGAAACAAATAAGAGAATCTCTTCTCTTTTTTTTTACCACTGGACATTTGGCAGAAAACCTTTTATAGCACTCTTCTTTCTTTTTTCCCATGATCAGGGAAAGCTTTATCTTTCTTGAAGGAGTAGGTTCTTTACGTGAGAAAAAACTTTGGCAACAAGGAATTAATCATTGGGATCATTTCCTTGAACAACCTGTACAGGGCATAGCTCAAAAAACAAAAGTCAAACACGCCTTCCAAATCAAACAAGCTGAACGCGCATTGCAAGACTATGACTTTTCCTTTTTTCACACCACACTGCCTAAAAACCAACATTGGAGGCTCTTTCAGCAAATCAAAGATAATGTAGTGTACCTTGACATAGAAACTTCTGGCTATTATGGAGACATTACAGTTCTTGGCATGTATGATGGGCAACAAACTATGACCATGGTGAAAGGAAAAAACATGGACAAGGAACTCTTTAACAAAACTCTACAAAATTATGATGGTATTGCCACTTTTAATGGATCTTCCTTTGATTTACCCATCATAACCCGTTATTTCGGAACCAACTTTAACAACCATGTCCATATTGACTTGCGCCATGTGTGCTCAAAAATAGGGCTCAGAGGAGGGTTAAAAAACATAGAAAAAGAAATAGGGCTTAAACGTGCTGAAGAAGTAGCTGGCGTTACAGGAGAAGATGCAGTTTACCTCTGGCAACAATACCAAGCAACAGGAAATGCAAAATATCTGCAATTACTTGTCCAATACAATGAAGAAGACATTGTTAACTTAGAACCGCTTGCAAAGAAAGTTATACCCCAAGTCTGGAAAGCAATTCATTTCTGATTTGTCTTACCTTTTTGTAAGTTTTTTCCATCCTTTTTCATGTACCTATTGTTTCTTCTTCTTTCTATCATATATTTTTTATAATGTTCTTTTATCGTCCCTATAATCCTTTTTATATTTTTGTTTGAGTTTTTTTTTATAAAAAAATAATAAAAAAGGGAAAGATACAATAAAAGAAAAATGAAGAATACAAATAATACCTTTTACCCGATATAATTCTGCTCGTTTTCTTTTATTTGTGGAGCAATCTTCTGCAATCTTGTGGGATGTACGGGGTCTTTTCCTTCTTTTATCTCTTTTTCTAACTCTGCTATGTCTTTGTCTAATTCTTTGAGGTTCATTTTTAACTTAAATCGTTGCTGGAGAACCTTAAGAATTTCTTTAGAACCTTTTACTCCCAAATACATGGGATGACCAAAGGTTTCAGCAAGCAAAGCTCCTGCTTGAATCTGTTTTTGTTTTGCCAATCCCAAAAGCAAACCAGAAACGCCAATAATCGGTCCCACCACACCATACAGGTTGGTATTGACCTTCGTATACTTCTTATAGGCTTGCATGATTGCATGATCATTTGCTGTACAATACACTTTAGGTTCTGCAGGAATTGCCTGTAACCCAATACCACCTAACGTTACAATTTCTTTTACTTGGTATTGCTTGCACAAATTGAGCACGGTTTCACAGAAAGAATAAGAAGACGCTTCATCAGTAGGCTGCACATCACCTGCTAAAAGAAGAATATCTTTTCCCTGCACTTTTTTATGATAAAGCGTAATCGAAGGTAGTTCTACCAAGTTTTTTTCGTTGACAAAAACAGAGTTAGGCAACGCGTGTGAAAAAAAACTACACACCTGTTTTGCTTTCCAATCCTGTACGAGAAAATCAACAGCAACTTTTCCCACATTCCCAATACCGGGTAAACCCTCAATGAGCAGAGCAGACTTTGGAGAAGGCATTGCCTTCATCACATTTTTCACAATCCACTCTGAAGTCATAAGAAAAGAGAGCCTCTCTTTCTTTATAAGCGTTTCGCTTCAATTTCCGGAAGATTTACGGTCTTTGAGAGCATTCAACATTTTTTCTTCGATAAAACGTGACATGTTTATATTGTTTTTACGGCTGTACGCTTTAAATTCACGTAAAATATTTTCATCTATGGTCAAGTTTATTCTTTTTCTACGATATAATTTCGGTATTTTTTTTGTTCGCTCAAATTCTAAAAGACTTTCAAATACTTCAGGATAGGTATTAATTACTTTTCTTATAAGTTCTCTATTATCTGATAGCATCTTTGATGTACCTCTCAATCTTTTTTATGTTTGTTCTGTTTGTCTCTTTTTATTCTTTGTTCTTTCTTTTACTTTCTTCATTTTTATACATACATCTACCTATGTTTATTCTCCTTCCTTGTTAGGCACTATCAACACCAATGCTTATAAACTTCTCCCTTCTTTTTTTGGTCATGCTTTCCTTTTTTCAAGATTACAAAAAATCTATTTCTACTTTTCTTCACTCTTTTCTTCTCCAAAAAAAAGAGCAGTTGCGTTTGATCAACCTCTGGGGTCAAGACAGTGTTACAAAACTCCTTAACTTTGTTGACCAAGGCAAAATGCTCCGAGGAAGTCTTATTTTGTTTTCCTACGATCTTTTTCAAAAAAAGAAAAACGAAGAGCTCATCAAAGTTGCAGCAGCACTTGAACTCATACATTCTTCATTGCTCATTCACGATGACATTATGGATAGGGATGAACTGCGGAGAGGAAAAAAAACGATGCATACCCAATATGCAGAACACGATACATCCATGAAAGACTCGCAACATTTTGGAGAAGGTATGGCCATCTGTGTAGGAGACATGGGGTTTTTCTTTGCTTATGAAATTTTATCCACACTTAACATTGAAAAAACAAAAAAAGACAATCTTATTGAGTTATTTTCAAAAGAACTCATGAACGTCTGCTTAGCACAAATGCAGGACCTCTCTGCAGGAGCATCAAAAAAAGAGGTCAGTGAAGAAGACGTGCTTTCACTCTACAAAAACAAAACAGCACGATATACTTTTTCCCTTCCCTTTATGCTCGGAGCACTCCTTGCCGGGCAACATAAAAAAGTCCTTGATCAGCTTTCCTTACTTGGAGAATATCTTGGTCTCATCTTTCAAATTAAAGATGATGAACTCGGAATATTCGGTGAAGAAAAAACAACAGGAAAACCATTAGGATCAGATATCAAAGAAGGAAAACAAACACTCTTTTCACTATACCTTTTTCAAACTGTTACACCTGAAGAGAAAAAAAGACTCCAAAACATTTTTGGAAATGCTTCTTTTACGAAAGATGATCTGCGTTATGTACGTCACCTCATAGAACATAAAAATATTTTTGAAAAGGTAAATCATATCATAAAAAAATTCAAAACTCAAGCAGAACACCTTATTTCAAACCTTCCCATCTCTTCAGAAAAGAAAAAAGAACTCCGGAACTTACTCGAGTATAACCTTGAGAGACAAAAATAAACTCTTTAACTTTCTTTTTTATTTTCTTTGATGCATATTCTTTTTTTCTTCAGGTATATTTAACATTTTGTACTTTATATGCTTAAAATGAGGAATACGCGGAACAAAAATTGCAGCGATGGAAGCTAGGATTGCCATGACCTGAAATCCAAACCCCAAGGACATTCCTATCGCAGCAGCATACCAGACACTTGCAGCAGTAGTAAGATTCCTTACCCCTTTTCCTTGCCTTATGATTAGACCAGCGCCTAAGAACCCTATACCTGCAACAATCTGTGCAGCTATCCTTGAAGTAGAAGCAGGATCAACCTTCATAGACAACATCGTAAAAATCATAGAACCCGTTATGACAAACGTATGTGTACTAATCCCAGCATCCTTACCTCTTGATTCCCTTTCAATACCAATTAAGAAACCTGCAAGTATGCCTAATCCAAGATTTATCAAAAATTCTATTTCAAAAGTGCCTAGCCATTCTTGCATTTGCTCTTTTTAATAAATCAGTATATAAATTTTTGGAAAAAAGAATTTATATACTCACCATGAGAAGAATATTAACAACATAAATTCCCGTGCATACCAAACAAAAATTCTTTTGTTTGATATAGGAAAGGTAAGCAAGGTAAAGTGATCCTAAAGCTGCGATGAATGAAAAGTAAAAAATAATTTGATTTTGTTTTATATAAAATAAACTAAAGATGATTACATAATAAAAAATTCCTATCAAAGGATTAGGAAAACCTGTAAGAGATCCTTCTTTGCTCAGAAAAGCTTTTGTGCAAGAAATGTTTTCGCTTATATCACATAAAGGTTTGTACTTTTTGTTTTTCTCAGCTTTTGTTTTGACATAGAGAGCATAGAGTGAGAGGAGAAGACCGATGATTGCTAAAATGGGTATGGTCATTTTTCGTTTTGAATCATTTTTCTTATGGTTTGATTATAATATCTTGCTCTTTCTAAGGACGTTTTTGCCTTGCCTTGTAATACCACTGCTCCTAAGCTATACGTGAATGTTCCTCGTTTCTTTTTCTCAGCAGAATATGACTCAATGAGCTCTTGAGCTTTTTCTTTACCTAATAACTCTCTCACTTCTTCTTTGGCTTCTGTATACGCATCGATAAAATGTTTTTGTATTTTTCCTGTCAAGTAGAAATAATACAGTAAGGCATCAAAAGTAAGTGCATGAATAGAATATTCTGCCTTCAACTTTATACCCTTATTTTCCAAGAGCGCCCTCGTAATATAAAACATCGAATAATAACTTGCATTGATAACCCACAACAAACCATCAAAATTGGGGTAATGCATATTTTTTTGCATTTCTTCTTTAGTTGATATCTCATATAAAAGTTCAGCTGTCTCCAATGATTTTTTAGCATTTTCAAGAAAAAATTCTACAAATTCTTTATTTCCTTTTTCGAGAATACCTTCGTTGAGATAGTGCTGTACCCTTTTTTGTATTTCTTCTTTTTTCTTATCGTCTACCATTGTTTATGAACCGATAATAGTTTTCTCCTCCCCATAAAATGATATGCTTATTAAGCGTTTCGTTCATGACGTTTTTTTCTTCTCTTTTTGCAAGCATTTCATATACGCTCTCTATGGGAATAACGTGGGCATCAAAATTTTTTGCATAACGTTCACAGATTCTCTGTAGGATTCTTTCTATCTGTTCAACATCATTCATGCTCTCAATAATTACGAGGATGTCTATATCTCTAGGATTTCTTGTTTCGACAGTAGAGCCAAAAACAAGAGCAACAAAAAATTTTTGACCTACACTTTTTTCAAAATCCTCAAAGAACAGAGATAAGAAGGTATGCCTCTTATAAAGCGCTTCCCTGCGTAATGATTCCACATATGCTAATTCGGCATGATGCTCTTTTATGTTCACAGATAGAAGCTTATGCTGGTCTTTCACAAGCATTTTTTTTTGGAGAAGATACTTTACTGATTTATGTATTAATGGATAAGGCTTTTTGAGAAGTTGAGCTATTTTGTTTATACTATATTTTTCTGTAATGTGGGCTGTAAAAACCTCCAAAATTCGTATTTGTGTCTTCGTGAACATATTATATCTCTTTTGATATAGTGTTATATCCTTTTAGATATATAAAGATTGCGGTTTAAAATAGACCAAAAACCAAAGATGTCGGAAAATTTAACCAATCTTTACTTTTTTCATAATTTTTCTTTATATCACCTTATACAATTTTGTCAAATACTGACGTGCGATTCCCATTAATTCAGGTTCTGTCATACGTTCTAATACTGATCTCACCTGATTCTCATATTTTCCAGCACCTTTTGATGCTAATGCGCAAGCAGCTCTAAATTGAGCATATTGATTTGTATCTTTAGTCATTACTTGAGCTAATCTTTTTCTCATCGTTGCAAATTGATCTTCAGGAATCTTTGCCTTTTCTAGCAAGCTTGCTGCTAAATCTCTCACATTACCGTGTTCATGTAACAATCCTTCTTGATATGCCCAATCAATAAAAAGTTGCTCATTGCAAACTCTGGGAATCTTAAAATCAACAAAACTCCAATCTCCTCTTTTTGCAGCTTCCATAAGTACTTGAGCGTATATTGCAGGGGATCTTTGTTGCAAAGTGGCATGCAATTCGGGCGTTACAAAAACACTACTATAATCTACTTCTATATCATTTATTCTTCTAAAATACTCTGGAGAGTTAAATTCAAGCTTTTCTTGATTTTCTTGTTCTTCTTCAGGTCTTAAAGTATAACACACTCTTAGATCTCCCATTACTCTACTTCTACATCCGCCGCCTACTACTTCACTATTATGAATTTGTACTTGTTCAACGATGTATGGGTTGGGGTCAATTCCGTTTACTATTTCTACTACTGAATTATCATCAGCTGTTGCTTGAGGATTTGGTCTGCTTCCTTCACCTATACGTCTATAGAGATGATCTCCAGGTAGCACTCTTTTAGCCAACTCTAATTCAATAGGCCTTAATTGTGACGCTGCCATTACCATTCTAAATAACTCCCAAAGAATATTTTTCTCTTCACTCATTTATTCTCCTCTTTTCTGATGAAGATAAAATGGAGGAGGAGTATCACTTGAAAATCCACGTTCATACTTTGGTGGATCTAAATCTACAATATACTTGTCAACAAGTGTTAATGCGCTTGAGATTATTCCTACGTACAATGCTAGTCCCACTACAGCCATCATACCTCCTGCTACTATCATTTCTGTAATATCTCCTATTCTTACTTTTAATTCTTTTTCTGCTCTATCATTTGTAACCGATTTCTCTTCTTGTTCCATATTCTCACCCCTAATACTATATGTTACAATTATAAATAGATCAACATTAAATTTTCATCTTTTTACGTAAGTTTTATATACTAAATGCGATTATAATAAATTATTTAACGATAAATAATAAATAGGTTCAAAGGGTAACACTACTATGCTTGACACCAAAGATAAACAAATCTTGTATCTCCTTTCTAGAGATGCGCGTATGCCCTCTCCTCAGATTGCAAAACACGTGCATCTTTCAAAGGATGCAGTGCTCTATCGTATTAGACAATTAGAACAACAAAATGTCATACAAAAATACACTACGGTTGTTGATCTCAAAAAATTAGGCTATCGAACGCATATCATTTTTCTTGAATTTAACCAATTTGATTTGCAAATAGAACACCGAATACTTTCTTTTCTTGTAGCATTTCCTTACACCATCTGGGTAACCACTTCAAGCGGGAAATGGGACGTTTTTATCGATATCGTTTCAAAAACAGCAGAACAATTTGATGAAATCTTAACAACACTACTCAATAACATAGGATCTCTACTTCACTCTTATGAAATCTTAGATACGATCAAAGAATATCAATACGATCATAAATATTTAGAACAAAAAATGGTATCACAGAAAAAAACAAAAGAGATAACCTATATCCCTGATAAAATGGATTTTCAATTACTCCTTTCTTTAAGCCAACATGCCAGAAGTTCAAGCACAGAACTTGCTTCGATGTTAAAAATTTCCCATGACACGGTTTCTTACCGATTAAAGAAATTATTACAATCAAGTTATATCCACCAGTTTTCTATACTTATTGATTTTGACAAAATTCCCATCTCTTGTTATAACTGCTTTTTTCAATTTACTCAACTCAATAAAGTAAAAGAAAACAAAATAATTCATTTTTTTCAATCAAGAAAAGAAGTTCTTTACTTTGCAAAAACTGCAGGAAAATACAATTTCAACGCTGATCTTATAGTCTCTAATGCTTCTGAACTAAAATCCTTTATGGTTGCACTTCGTCACCAATTTGGTGATCTCCTTTCTTCTCGAGAAACCTTCCTCATGTTTGGTCAGCATAAAAATGATTATTTTCCTGAAGGAGTCTTCAACGATCTTGTTGTTAAACCTTCTTAGCTGTGGGAGAAGAATCAAAATAACAACATTTTTATAGCGTTTCTTTTTCTATCATTTCATGGCCAACAAAGTAATGGTGCAGTGTCAGATTTGCAAGGAAATGAAAAGGCCAAGTTATGTGATGTCTCTTGAGCTTCTGAGAAAGCCGGTTATAGAAGTGATTAAGAATGCACATTCTGAACTTAAAGATGATGCAAATATCTGCTTTACCGATGTCAACAAATACCGTGCTGAATATATTCAATCACTTCTCCAAAAAGAAAAAGGAGAACTTACTGATCTCGAACAAGATGTTGTTGAAAGTCTCAAAAAGCATGAACTCCTAGCGCAAGATATCAATAAGGAGTTTGAACGAAAACTTACCTTTGGAGAAAAAATAGCAGACCACGTTGCACTCTTCGGAGGAAGCTGGTATTTTATTATTTCTTTTGGTTTTTTTCTCTTGCTCTGGATTGTCATCAACACCTGGGTTTTTCTCTCCCATGGCTTTGATCCGTATCCTTTTATCCTTCTCAATCTTATCTTATCCTTTATAGCAGCCTTGCAGGCTCCCATTATTATGATGAGCCAGAACAGACAAGAAGCAAAAGACAGACTGCGCTCAGAAGAAGAATACAAAGTCAACCTCAAAGCAGAACTCATGATAAGACACCTCAACCAAAAAATGGACCAGCTGCTTTCTAATCAATGGCAAAGACTTCTTGAAATTCAGCAAATTCAAATGGATGTCATGGAAGACTTACTTCATAAGAAAGGGCAGAGTCAAAGGGCTAAGAAGGGATAGTATCAAAAGATATATATAAGACCTTTTTCTAGTGTATTTTTTAAGTCCTTTTTTATGTTCAAATTGGGGTATTGTAACTACTAAAAAGGGGCAATTAGAGTATCTTTATAAATAAAGGCAATTTAATTATTGAGTGAGTGAAGATGGTCCAAAATAGATTAACTTCGGTAGAATCAAATGGTGTACCTTATGTACATCTTTTTCATTACGTTAGAGATGAAGAAACTGCTAGAAAAATTGCTCAAGAACATGTTATGCTTCCCAGCGATCATGACATTGTGGCTATGATGGGTGATGGAGTCTTTTCTCGTTCCCGCGTTAATCTTACAGCTATTTTTCCGGAAGAAGGAACAGCCGAAATAAGTTCTGGAACAGGTCTCTTTAATGAAGGTCTTATTCAATACGGTTTAGAACTTCTTGTTCCGATAAATGGTCTTAGACAAGCATTACCTGGTTTTGATCGTTGTTACCAAATTTTTACTACAAAACCTGTTGCAGTACAAGTATTACGCTGGTGGAACATGAACAAATTAGAACAAAGATTACAACATGGATGGGAAGTTGAAAGGGGAAAAAGTCCTACAGGAATTCCTACTGCGTATTGGGCTAGAACACAAGTAAGAGAAAGACCCGATCCAGTTAAAACACTAGCATTTCTTAGAGAAAAATATGGCAGACAAATTGCTTAGTTTCTTAATTGTATTCTATCTTTATTGAAATTTACCATACCTTCCTTTTCCATCTTTTCTACTATAGTCTTTAATTGAGGATGGGGGAATTCTTTTTGTATTCTCTTCAAAGAAAGTTTTTTCTCTTTTAACAATAGTCTGATAATTGCTCCTCTGACTTGCCTTGGTGAACCTTCAAATTTTGACTGTTTTGAAAGAGAAGCAATACCTGTTTTTTTTGCTGTTACTATCAATGCTCCATAGTCCATGAGTGCATTATGCCAAATTCTTGATTTGTTCTTCGGAATGATTTCTTTTGCAATCTTCCTTAATCTTTCTGGTTCTGTATTTTCTTTTAGTTTCAATTCATGAATAAGAACTCTTCTGATATTAGTATCAAGCACAGGTACTTCTTTGTTAAATGCAAAGGCTAGAATAGCATGAGCAGTGTAAGGTCCAATGCCAGGCAAGGCTAACAATGCTTCTTCATTCTCTGGCATTTTATTATGATACCTTTCTGTTATGATTTGTGCTAATTGTTGCAAACGCAAGGCTCTATTATTATACCCCAAACCAGACCAATGCTGCAAGAGCATTGCTTTCTCTGCTTTTGCCAAACTTTTAAAATCAGGAAACTGCTTTAACCATCTTTCATAATACGGAATAACCCTATCAACTTGTGTTTGTTGCAACATCACTTCAGAAATAAGAATCTTGTAAGGGTCTGTTGTCTTCCTCCAGGGAAGATCCCTCTTATTCTTTGCGTACCAAGAAAGAATCTTTGTTTGAATTTTCTGTTTCTTATTCATTTTTTTATTATTTTATCCTATCCCTTTTTATATTTTTTATCGTATCTCTTTTTCTATTCTTAAAAAAAGGGTCATCACGGAGCTATATTGCTCGTCCCTCGCAGATTTTGCGTCGGCTTCGCTGCATGAATCGCTCTCCTCCTGACTATGCTCCAAGGTGATGACCTTCCTGTTATATGATGTGATTGAGCTAGGGCATACAAGTTTTTACCAGATTTTCTTAAAAATCCTTGCGTGACCTTAAGGCTGCTAACTCCTTTGGCGATAACCTCTTCATCTTCATAAGTTCAAGAGGCTCTGTAAAGACCATCTTTTCCTTTATTCTTTGTACTTCTTCTTTTTTTGCTCCTTTCTCTACAAAAAAAGAAACAACTTCCTGTACCAAATAATCAGGTACACTTGCACCAGAACTGATCCCAATATTTTTTTTATCTTTAAGCCAAACAGGATTTATCTTTGTTTTATCTTCAATAAGATAAGATTCAACTCCACAAGCTCTTGCAGTCTCAACTAACCTGTTTGAGTTAGAAGAATTTTTTGAACCCACAATCAAAATAAGATCAGCTTCCTTTGCTATCGCTTTTATTGCTTCCTGCCTATTGGTTGTTGCGTAACAAATATCTTCTTGAGGAGGAGATTCTATCTTAGGATATTTTTCCTTCAATGCGGCAATGATCTCTTTCGTGTCATCCACACTTAATGTTGTCTGTGTAAGAAAAATCAGTTTTTGTTCTGATGACAAAGATAATTCTTTCACGTCTTCTTTTTTTTCAATCATACTTATGGTTTCCGGAGCTTCACCCAGAACACCTTTTCCTTCAACATGGCCTTTATGTCCGATATAGACTATATGATATCCTTGTTTTTTAAAGCGTTGTACTTCAAAATGTACTTTGCTCACTAAAGGACACGTTGCATCAATTACTCGAATATTTTTCTTCTTTGCTTTTTCAAAATCTTCAGGAGGACTTCCATGAGCAGAAAAAACAGCTGTGCTGTGATCAGGAATTTCTTCCACACTCTCTACGGTCATTGCGCCTTTCTTGTGTAATTGTTCAACAACATACTTATTATGCACAATCTCATGCTTGACATAAACAGGAGCACCAAATAACATTCTCTTTATAATAGTTTCTTCTCTTCTTTCTTTTCCGCGTATTTGAAATATTTTGCGAGCGTTTTCATGACATCTTGAAAGGGGATTTCTTCAGCGAGCAAAGGAATCATATCTTCATCCCATCTGTTCTTTAGTTTTTTTGCATTGTTAAACATTTTTGTAATGTCAAATGTATCCCCAGAACTTTCACATTTTTTCTTTACCAAACTAAGGTCAATAGGCATCTTTCTTTTTATTATCTGATACACATCAAAATGATCTCTTGGCTTATTTCTTCCTATCGTTGCAGCGACTTTTTCTGCGAGCATCTCTTTTTGATTGAGTGTAGTAACTGAAAAAGGAGGGATTTTTTCTGTGTAAAAATGTTTGATCTCATACGTTTCTGGAGTTAACATCAATTTTGCTCTTTTGTTCAAATCAATAAAAATAGTTCCTTTATTTCCAAAAGGATCTGTATAATGTGCTATAAGCCTTACAAAATCTTTTACGTGCTTATCTTTTGTTATCTTTTCAAAATAACCAGAATTATTTATTCTCTTTTCTATCTCTTTTTTGACTTCATTTATATCTTTTGTTATAGTATAATCTGCGTCTTCACTTAATCTTTCATATTGAAGAAAAATTTTGTGTAATGCAGTACCTCCCTTAAAATAGATCCCTCCTATGTCTTTAAGCAGATAAACAACAAGAGTCACATAATAATCTTTTATGATCATCTCTTGGTTAAACTTTTTTTTTGCTGCAATGTTCTGCAAATATTCTCTCGTTATGCTCTTGATCTCATCCATTTTTTTGCTTCCTCTTTTGCAATAATTCTAAATGTATGATTTTGTATTGTTCCTGTTCTTGCTTTGTTTATTCTTTTCTTTGTAGTTCTATGAAATACAAATCTCGTATTCATTATTTCTTTTTTTCCTTGACGTCTTGTTGTATAGATGTCCCATTGAAATGGAATTTGATCTGTTACTCTCCAATAATGTGCTGCAGCCCATCCTCCCATATAATATTCTTTTCCATTACACATTTCATCTGCAATAATTAAAGGATGTTCACTCCAGTTTCCGCTGGTAGCTTTTATAGGAACAAGAACATATTTAGTTCTGTTTAATTTGATTATTCTTCTTTTCTTCATTAAATTTTTTACAATGTTATACCTCTGAGTTTTATTTTTTGCAAAATGATCTATCTCCGCGCTTGTGAAAAAGTATTTTTGATGAAATTCAAGCCATGCTATAACTTCAATTTCCTTTTTTGAGAGTCCTTTCATTTTACATCTATTAGTAATTTTCTAACTAATTGATGTTATAAGTATATAAACCTTTGTATTTTCTCTCAATCTCAGTCTTTTGATTATACACCTTTCTGATTTTTGTAGAATAAAAAATAAGAAAAAACAAACAAAACTATTTCGTTTCTTTGCATCTTTCTTCCTCTCATATATATGATAACATACCTTTATAAACAAAGCTTTTTTTATGATCCTATTCGGAGTAGTCATACCATGGGTAACTTTCATAAAAACCGGGATTTTTCTAGAGAACAAAGATCAGAAAGACGTAGTCCAAGATTCTCAGGAAGGGACTCAGGTGAATTCACGAGGGACAAATTTGAGAGAAGAGGATCAAGAAACTTTAGAGATGATAGAAGGGATTCTGGAAATCCTCGCTCTGAAAGACAACTCTTCTGGGCAACCTGCGACAAATGTAATGAACGCTGTGAAGTCCCTTTCAGACCTACTAGTAGCAAACCTGTTTATTGTAGCAGATGTTTTAGAAAAAATGATGATACAAGTTTTCCAAGCTCTCCTACCAATTCTTCAAGTTTCAGTTCATCCCCACATTTTAAAAAAGAATTAGATGAAATCCATAAAAAATTAGATAAGATCTTACAGGCATTAGAACTGGATTAAACTTTGTGTTTCTTTGTTTTTACAATTTGTCCCACATAAACTGATATATCTTCTTAAAACCCTCTGCAATATCTTTACTTTTAATAACAAACACTGTAGGATCTTCTTTTAATTTTCCAAACTCTTCACCTGCATAAATAATGGTGTAATCTCCAAAGAACTCCATCGTTAACTTGCTGCAATATTTTTTGGGAAGAAATTTGTACGTATTGTTTTTGAATTTTAATGGCTGCTTTGTTTTTGTTTTCATTTCTTCATCAAAAATATGATTGAACTCCACTTTTGATTTTTGCCGTTCTCTATCAAACTTCATCCTGAAATATTTTAAACGCTCGTCAAACCACATACCTTTTCCACCAATACAATAATACGGCTGTTTTTCTTTGAGAATGTCAAACATATAATTCTTGTACGCTTCTATGCCCCTATAGAAATACGCTTCTTCTTCCTGCTTATTTGTTTCGAACTTTTTTGTGAGGTTTGGTAGGATTCTTTCTACATCTTCTTGTTTTTCTTTTAGAAGCTCTAGCAATCTTCTGGGGTGAATTGCTTTAAAATGTTTTTGGCTTTTGATAAAAAGTTGTGTTGACAAACCTTTTTCGCACAAACGCTCCATTGCGTCATAGACATTACTTCTATTGATTTTTGTTTTAATAGAAAGCGTGTTTACACTTGCTTCTCCTAGTTCTACCAACGCTTCGTAGATTCTAGATTCATTCAAACTTAAACCTAACTGCATTAATGTTTCTTCGTGCATGTAACTGTTATACTGAGTTACTATTTAAAAGTTTCGTTGTAATAGCAACGAATTGTATTTAAGAAGCACCGCGCATTCTTTTTTTTATGAGTAACCGATTGCAATTGTCATTTTATCATCTTAATTTTTTTCCTTTTCATAATTTAGAACAAAAGTTAGGCAGCGAATCTTCTTTGGCATTAACTCGTCAAGGTACCTTACGAATTTATTGTCCTTCTCGATCTTTAGATTTTGATCATCCTGCTTTTGTTGCAAATATTGGTTATGCTGTTGCTCAAAATGAAGTTCTAGATTATATTTCAAATACGGTTTTAAACGGTCGCTATGTTTTTCCTCGAGGGTGTTCTACTCATGTTGTTGTTCCTACTACAGATGCTTTACAAATTCTTTTTAACCATCTCAATACTTCTGCAAAACCAAATGATCCTATTCTTACTCATTTTAGAAATAATGTTTCTTTTATTGACTTATCTTTAAGTCAGAGAACAGAAAATGCAGAAAGAAGTTATACTTGCTCTCTACCTTACAGAAATCCTATCGCTAGCAATTTAGAGGAAGCACAAGGTATTCCTCCTCCTAAATCTCCTCATGTTCTTTTTACAATTTCTCCAGATAATCCGAACTTTTTTTTACCAGCTAATGAGATACATGATTCTTATGCTCGTATCGAAGTTACTGAAAAAGAAACGAGAAGAAAGAGACCAGAAACTGTTACACGATTTGCTTATGCTCTTCCTGTTTCTATGCTCTTTAGAAATCATGATACTAAATAATTGATTTGTTTAAGAGCAATAACCCAAGTATTAATTATCTTCAATCTGTTTATTTTTCTTTTTTTCTGGTTCAGAAATATAATTTTCACTTGACATCACGGATCGATCTAACTCTTTTTCTGTTTCTTTTCTGGCATTTCCTGCAACTCTGCCTCCCCTCTTTGCAGCATTTTCAATTTGGTGATATCCTCGTGCATCTTCTTTTTTGGTGATTTCAGTAGAAACTCTTTCGCCCAGCATGCTAAAGATAAGCTCTAAATCATTCATATGATCTCGTAAGTTCTCTTTTTTCAGTCCTTTGAATTGCTTGTATTCAGCAGGTGTCATGCCAAATGTTGCTTTGCTAATTTCCGCAGTAAGAATAGCAAATTCTTTTTCAGTTTTAACATCCCTCTTTTTCCATTCATCCGTTAACTCATCTCGTACAGCAATGCCTCTTACTCTCTTTTCAATCCAGTCATCTGAATAGCCTTTTTCCTTGTAGATTTCTCTCATACGTTTTTGGGCTAATTCCGGATTTTCTATTTCTTGGATTCTATCATAGCCAACTTGAGCTAACCATAGTTTGAATGGCTCTGCTTTAGGAGATGTGATAGATTGAATGATTCTGAATGCATTCTTTGTATTTACACAGTCGGTTAGGTAGTATTTACCATCTGTAGATGCTAATTTCAGTTGTCCGATTTTTTCGGACAGCTCAAAACCCTGCTCAACAAGCTTCACTTTCAAGTCAGACCAATACTTTCTAGCCCTATCACTTTCTGTCAATGCTCCAATAATGTCAACTACAGAAAACCACCATTCATCATTAAACCAAGTTCTTCTTATTCCTTTTCCTTGGAATACTATCAAAGATTTGTTATTTATTATTTCATCTTTCATTTTCAGCATTTGAACTTGAGTCTCTTATTACTTTTAGGAAATAAATGCCATATTTGTCAAAGTTTTTTTCTCCGATTCCATCAATCTGAATCATTTCTTCTTTAGTCATAGGCTTAGTTTTAGCCAATCTCTTCAAGACAGAATCATGGAATACTATATACGGGGGAATGTTTTCTGACCTTGCGATATCCATCCTCATACTTCGCAATTTTTCAAATAATATCTTTTCTTCATCATTCAATTCAATAGCCGGAAGAGTCTCGGACTTAAAATTTCTTTTGTTTAATTTGTCAATTTTTGTATGAAGAAACGCAATTGTTGAATCTATAAACTTGTCTAATTCTCCAACGCTATCAGCACCTATTTTTAAAGAACCGATATACCAAGACCCTTTTACCGTTTGCTTCAATTCAACATCAAACTTTTTTCCCTCTTCCATGTCATTACGTGAAACTCTGAACTTTATAATCTTTTGCTCTCACTTGTATACTCATGGGTAAATGAGAGGAAATAAACCAGAAGTTGTCACACGATTTGCTTATGCTCTTCCTGTACCTATGCTCTTTAGAAATCTCTCTTAAATTACTCCTCAATCAATTCCTGCAGCGCATTATCATCCCTTGTGGCATTTTTTTTTGGGCAATAACAAAGACAGGGAATTAACCAAAATATTCTGTGGGGAATTTTAACACGCCCATTAATACAAGAATTACAATACAGACCGTGTATATGAGTGATATCATCATGTCTTTCACTAATTCTTTTCTTGTATACTTTTTGGTTTCTTTGTTGGTCAAATCTTTCACTCCATGATGCATTAAAATAAAACCAACAATATTAGTAACCCAATATCCAAAAATCATTGCTGGAAGAAACAACTTTTTTGAAAAAAAACCAAATGGCAATGCAAAAATATAAGCCAAAGGTATGTTAATAAATATATCATTCCACCAAGAAAGAGGTGAAAGAAGAAATCCTATCATGGTCAAAGTCCCTCCTCTTATTCTTTTCTTTATCATTCTTCAATCAACTCCTGTAACGCATTATACGCTCTTGTAGCATCTTTTTTGTTAACAATAAAAATCAGTTCTGTCATGGTTGAAATGTTTTCAAAAATGTTAATGTTCTCCCAGGCTAGCTTTCGTGTTGCTCTTGCCAAACTTCCAGGGGTGTAAAGAAACTCTTTAGAAAAAGTCATGCTTACAGAAACTAAATCTTTTTCTATGTTTTTTATTTTTTCTTCTTTTAATATGAGTAAGATGTTCTCAACATATTTTTGGCTTATGACTATCGTAATTTCATAATCTCCCTGAATAATATTCAACGTCTCTCCTTTCTCGTATTCTATTAAATCATAAATTTGCTTTAATTTTGTCAATGCACTTGCTGTTTTTACAATGGTAATATCTGCTAATCCTGTTTTCATCGTAATTTGTGAATCAAATTTGAATGGCAATTTTTTCGGTTCTTTCTTGTTTTCTTTTTCTGCGTATCTTCGCAATGCCATGACGATAGCTGCTTCTTTTACTTTTTCTCCTAACAAAGATTCTACCCTTGGCTTGAGATGCTCGGCAAGATTTGCAAAACTCACAATATTTTGAGAAATAGCTTCTTGAAGCATAGGCCTGCTTTCTATGATTTTCTGCACTACCTGGCTCACATTGACCATTTTAGAGTATATAAAATAACTTATTTATATACTTTTTGTTATTATAATAACATCAAGTTAATATATACTCTGGCGTTTTTAGGAAAAAGGTGGGCTTATGGATCAAATGACACAACCTATACAACAAAGAAAAATGCAACTTCCTTTTCTTAAATATCACTCTAATGGCAACAATTTCATTATCCTCGATGAACGAACATTTGATCACGATAATCTGGATTATAAAAGATTAGCAATGAACTTTTGCAATCCAAAATTGTCTGTTGGCGCAGATGGGATCCTTGTTTTGCAGTCTTCAACACATGCAGATCTGAGAATGAGACTTTTTGAACAAGATGGCACTGAATCTGACATGTGCGGAAATGGTATCAAATGTGTAATGACCCATCTCAATACTACTGAGCAAAAAACTTCGGTAACTCTTGAAACTCGCGGAGGCATCTTCACTGCACACATGCAAGGTTCCCAAGTAGAGATGAACTTAGGGCATTTACAAGATCCCTATGCTTATGTAACCAATCATCCTCTTACCTTTACCTCTCTTTATCCTCATATCATCTCTATGAGCGTTCAAGGGAGAGTATTCCACATCTTAAATATTGGTGAACCGCATGCAGTCATCATTGATCATCCGACTCTTGATCTAGCGCAATTTATGCATATTCTTCAAGATACCACCTTGTTTCCTGTTGGAATAAACTTAAACGTCTTAAGCAAAATCGATGAAAATACCATTCGTGTTCGCACATTTGAAAGAGGAGTCTGGAATTATACCTCAAGCTGTGGCACAGGATCACTCTGTTCTGCTGTTGTTGCACGATACGTTCTCAATTGCAACCCTAACCACATTATCGTCAAAAATGATATAGGTGAGCAAACGATCTTTTTCAGAACAGATGGGATTTATTCTGTAAGTGAAGCACACCACGCTTTTACAGGTGTTGTGGAGATTGATAAAGATGTCTGATCTCGTTTATGTTCTCGATGCAGCTCCCATTACTACAAGGGGAAATGAAACGTGGAGTTCTAAAGTATTTAGACGTCACTTACCCCCCTTGTATTTTTTTCAAAGTTTACAAGGCCCCCAACCCCTGGGTTTAGTAACTCCTGTTTTTGATGCAGCAGGAACGCGTTCTTATGATGAGTTGCAACCGTACATCACTGCGGATCTTTCAAGACACACCGCACTTGGTAATGTTCATGTTATTGATGAAGCGCGTAGAAAAGTTCCAACAGATCCGGAGCAAGTTGAGCGTCATGTTGCTTTTCTTAATAGTCTTGATTTTGATTTGCGTGAACTTGATACAACTCAGGCACTGGTCTACCAGGGTGATCGTATTACCGGATTTTCTGTAGGCGATGGTAAAAGAGTTTCTTGCACCGTTGCTGAAGCACTTGTTTATCATGATAAAATGGAACTCGTTAGGGAAATTCCAGGAAATGTTGTTTGTATCACAGGATATGATGAATCTTATGAGGGTCTTTATGGTGTAGATTCCACTTTTAGAAGATTTACCTCTGCTTTACTCCAAGGACTACAAAGAGAATTTAGAAGACCCACTGCCATTGTTAGTTTTATGTACGGAACCAATCCTTGTAAAATGCCTCAGACTGAATACGATCGTAACTTTGCTGATTTTAATGAAGCTCAACAAGAGGATATTCTTGCAACCAATGCTTTGTATACTCTTGTCACAGCACATCTTTTTCAACAAGGACCCTTAACTAAAGAGGAATTACGCGCATTAAGAACTCAATGTAATGAACACGGACGAAATTTAAAATCAAGCCTCACTGATTTGTTACAAACTCCTATCAGATCCCAAGCTAATTTTGATACTCTTGCACAACAAGCACATGCACTCTTGCCAGTTCCTGTAGGCACACGTTAATTTTTTTTACTTTCTTACCACTACTAAACTTCCCCCTATCTTTATAAAAACAACCATTATCTTTCTCTTATGGGGAGACCTTATTCACGAAAAGAATTAGAAAAAATAGTGGCTTCCTATAGAAGACCTGCAGAGCCAACACCTGTTCACACCATTGCAGACATTAAATCGCATCCTCATGATATTTTTGCAAGTTACTGGATGGCATCACCAACTTTTTCTTTACCTTCTCTTTATGCAATGTTATTACACCCTGACTTATTCAATCAGCTTTTTCAAACACTTGTTCCACGTGAAATTCCTGAAGAAGAAAGACCAACATTACAAGACACAGTCACTTATGCTGAACCTCACGCACTTGCAACATTTATTACCCATCGCAATGGTGTTTTCGCGGTTGCTTATGACGATAGTTTAAATGTTGATGGACAAGGATTACTTGTTGCAAATGTAGAAGAAAGAATGTACACTTTTCCTTCAAGAAGACAAGTACGCTATGGTTTGTTAAGACATGAAATCACAGCAAACATTTCTATTTTTGATGCAGGATATAGTGAGTTTCCTGTTACAATGCCAGCACAAGAAAGAGCACGTGCAACGCCAGACAAAATGATGCCTTTCTTACGAGACACTTCTCTAGCAATGCTTTTTTTGTTAGCTCTTCATCAAGGAGAAGTTGCAAAAGATTACCTTGCTTTTCAAAGTGCCATTCCTGGCCTTGTTCTTGCACATGAACTCACTGAAGTTGCGTTGTCAGTAGAAGGAAGACTACCTGACGATCGTTTAGAAAGAGAAATTATGGTAGAACGCGAAGCAAGAGAAATGATTACTCATGAAGGAATTGATCCTGCTTATCATAGGAAATATGTAGAACTTCGAGCACATACTTGTCCAAGAAAAGGAAAAAACATATTTCAACACGTTTTGGAAAGACTTTACTGAATCCAACCTTTAGCCCTTAACTGAGGGAATAAATCATTGATCGCAGTTCTTACAATTTCTAGCCTTGCCCTTGCTAATTGTTTTAACGGCGCAGTATCCAGAATCTTATATCCCCTTGCCCAGCTTCCAGTAGCAACTAGGGGTCTATCTAATTTTGCTAATGCAGTCGTCCAATTATCTTCCATAAGTATAAGTTCATTAAACCATTCTTTAGCCTCTCTTTGATTTCCTTTTTTTATCGCATCTCTACAAAAAAGAGCATGGTCATTCACTTCCAAACGAAATCGGGTCATTACCCTACTTTCTTCAGCTGACATAGGATCACCTTAACTCTCTTTTCTTTCTTGAATATAAAAGCTTTTCTTATTTTCCGGGTGTGTCTCAAATGTTGGTTAGCAGCATAAGGTCGAGTGTGTAAACAAGAAAGATAAACAGTGACAAAGGGGATGCTCCAGACGGGAAATGGCACTCATCAACAAAAGAATTAGCTACGCGAGAAGCTGCTAACCCGAACGATAGTGAGATTTGGGACACACCCTTATTTTCCGATACATTTATATTCACTTATACCAAGAATTCTAAAAAAAGGTGATTTGTTATGGCTGAACATTCAAACTTTGTCATGCTTTCTTTAGTCGCAATCGTTGCTATTGTTGCGTTAGTCGTACTTACCATGGGGGTAAGTAGAACGCCAATGATGAGTGTAAGTGATCAACCCGTATACTTAAATTCTGATGATGATTTTAATCAACCTGCATCTGTAGGTTCTACTAAAGATCTTGTTGGGTATGGTGCTCAGCAAGATTGTCAAATGGCAAGACCTTCAATAACACCTACTGCATCATTTACCAAATCGGATACAATTAATTTCATCCCAACCACTATTCTAGAAACTAGCGATGCTTATTCTACTCAACAAATAGCAGCAAACAAGGCGGCACAAGCATATGGTGATAAATACATTAAACCTACAATTGATTATATTAACCAATTTATTTCTTCTAAAGAAAAACCTATTTTAGACGAATTGGAAAGACAATGTCAAGTTATCGCTCCTAATTGTCATGTAAACTATGAATTATGCTAAAGCATATAGGAAAAACACCTTTTCTTATGACGTAAAAAATAGTGGTATCAGCCCGATAACTGCCTCATGCATTTGGAAGTCTCTATCACCTACTGTTATTTCTATACCTAATAAACGTCGTTAATTTTTTTCTTTTTTTTAATTCCTATAGAAAAATCATTGACCATCTTTTCCCTCATCCAAAACTTTATATACACAGATCTGATCAATTTTCTTTATGAAAAGAGCAAAGATTAGCATCATTGGTTCTCGCAACGTAGGCGCACAAGCAGCGTTTATTGCAGCGATAAAAGGTCTTGGAGATATTGTTCTTATTGATGTAAAAGACGGAATCGCAAAAGGAAAAGCATTAGACTTATTGCCAGCAACACCACTTCTTAACAGCTCTGTGCATATTGTCGGCAGTGCAGACTATCAACATACTTATTTTCCCAATCTTTTTACAAGTTCATAAGCTTTCAATACGTATTGTTCATCTAAGTAGATAATGACCTCAGAACTTGCTGTTAATAATTCATTTACTAAAATATCATTATTGTAAAGCTCTTTTGTTAGAAATGCTAAAACACCTTTTGTTTCTATTGCCTTTTCAGGAAACAAAATACTCAGTTCAGAAATGTTTACGGTTTTCTTTTTTAACTTATATTTTCTTGTTAATGTTTTTATCAATTCTTTATTGTCATCATCTAAAAATAAAGAGAGGGATGAAGTTCCCACAACAATCTTTAATGTTTCTCCTTTATCATAATCAGTCTGATCGATAATACTCCTTAACTCTTTAAGGAGATCTTTTTCCTTTTCAAAATCTAATAAACAAATATTATCTTTTACCCTTACTGTTACTTCTTTAAACACTTTGAGCTCTTCTTTTTTAAATTCTCTAAATGCATATCTTCTCAAAGTCGCAATAACTGCTTCTAACTGATGATCTTCTGCAATTCTCTGCTTGATCAAGTATCTCGCAAGACTCCTCCTATTGATAAGACCTTCTTGCACACATTTCTCTATCTCAGGCTTTCTTGCGAAGAACTCTCGTATATTTTGTTCTATTTGTGACATTTTAATGAAATAAATGCCTTTTCTTTATAAAAGTATGCATTTATGACATAATCTATAAAAGGAACTGACCCTTGTTTATTCTCATGCAAAAACAAATCCATGCAAAAAAACCAAATCAAATTTGGCGGTAACACTTTTTTCTCATCTTATTTTCATTTCAATCTTTTTGACAAATTATAAAATAAAACGGAGGCTAAAAAAATGAACACGACAACAAAAGAACTTACAATACAATGCGATGGATTATTTCAAGAAACATATACCGTACCTGCAGATCAATATCGCGGATTATTATTTGGATTAGAACTAGAACTTTTCACTGTTGATTCTGATCTTGTTCCACAAGAAATGGATCTTGCAGGACTGGACTCTCATTTTATAAAACCAGAATTTGCACTTGAACAAATTGAATTAAACACAGACCCTTTTTCTTCTCTCCTAGATGTTCGTGCACAACTTTATGACACTGCTCAACGCGCACTTGCAGCAGCAACAGAACAAAAACTTCTTTTGCTGCCTATTTCTCTTTTTGATGAACACCCGCTTCGTATTCGAACAACTCCTCGTTATAGACTTTTATCCCAGCATTTAGGAAGACCTTTCACAGAAAATGCGCCTTATGTAGCTTCAGGTCAGGTAAATGTAGGCGCAGATAATGAACAACAAGCATTTGAAATATTCAATGCGTTGCGTCATTTACTTCCTCTTTTGTTAGCCTTATCAGCAGCTTCTCCTTTTTCTCATGGACAAAATTCAGGTTCTGCTGCAAAAAGAATGGACACTTATGACGCAGCTATTGGAAAATATCCTGAATTAACAGGATTGCCTCCCATCATGCATGACCTTGGTGATTATGCAGTAGCATTAGAAACATTGCCTGTATTTCAACACCCCAATATGTATTACAAACATATGCGTCCCATGCCACAAAGAGGTGTTGCAGGAGAAATACGATGTCCTGAAGTGCAACACACAATTGACAGACAAATTGCACTTGCAGCACTCACAAAAGGATATGTACTTGCTTATCTTTCTGGAGAAATTTCTTTACCTGCTGAATCTTCTCTTGAACCATCATTTGCGATTGCGAGAACCTATGGAGACATGTCTTCAAGAAACAACATCGATGAACTTTTAGAAATTGCAAGAGCACATCTCCCACTTCAAGAAAGAGTATTACTCGATCCTCTCCAAGATCATTGTCCTGCAAAAAGCATGATAGCAAATTATTCAAGAGGAAAG
>JAGVYP010000024.1 GCA_018303205.1 Candidatus Woesearchaeota archaeon | reverse complement strand
AAGAACTTTGAAGTATAAGATTAATAATAATCCTGTTATCCTTGTGGGCTCTGATAATCCTCTTCCTTTACTTGGCTTGCAATTTCTTGGTATCATAGACAAGGGCTCTGAGATGATTGAGATCAAGCCTATTACAAATTGTAACATGAATTGTACTTTCTGTAGTGTAGATGAAGGTCCAGAT
Organism: Candidatus Woesearchaeota archaeon; assembly: GCA_018303205.1. Classification (GTDB taxonomy): domain Archaea; phylum Nanobdellota; class Nanobdellia; order Woesearchaeales; family JAGWAF01; genus JAGVYP01. The sequence goes on along the minus strand of JAGVYP010000024.1, from coordinate 9,239 downwards.
TCAAGAAAGCAAATCGATTTTGTTGTTGAGCCTGAGTATCTTTTAGAACAGTTTAATTTCTTTATGAAACAAAAACAAGAGGGAAAATATAACATTTGGATTAACCCACATGGCGAGCCTCTTTTGTATGCTCCGATCGCTGATCTTGTTCGTGGTTTAAGGAAAAATCAAAAAGTTGGTGATCTTATTATCATAACGAATGGTATGTTATTAACAAAAGCATTGATTGATGATCTTGCAGATGCAGGACTCACAAGGTTCAGTGTTTCTTTTCACGCAATAGACGAAAGCAAAGCAAAACAATTGTTTGGAACTAAAGCGTATAATCTCAATAAAGTGAAAGAGATGGTTGCTTATGCTGCAAAAAAAGTAAGTGTTGCTCTTACTCCTGTTTATCTTAAAGGTATTAATGAGGATGAGATAGTTAAAATCATTGATTGGGCTAATGAGATAGGTGTTTCTGTAGAGATTCAAAAATTTTGTATTAATAAAAGAGGAAGAAATCCTTTAAAAGAGCAGTCTTGGGAAAGTTTTTTCGATGCGTTAAAAAAAATACAAGAAAAATCAAACACAAAACTCCTTCATGATTTAGGAAAATTAAAAGAAACGAACGAATTACAAAAACCTTTTAAAAAAGGAGAGGTCATCGACGTGGAAATTGTTTGTCAGGGCAGGATGACAAGAGACAAGATTGGCATTGCCAAAGACAGGGCTGTACTTATCTTGAACTGTGAAAAAGGAAAAGGAAGAGCAAGGGTTAAACTTATTCAAAGCAAACATAATGTTTTTCTTGCAGTTCCCGCGTAATCCATTGTGCCTAACTTCTATACCTCTTTTGTTTTTATTATTCTTTCTATCATCTCATTTTTTCATGTATCTTTTATAATGATTATTTTATCGTCTATAATACAGGTTTATTTATGATTTTTGTTTGTGTTTTTTTATAAAAAGAAAAAGAAGAAACGAAGAAAAGAACAGCTCCTTGTGCCTAACTTTTTCAAATGTTTTTTATGTTTTTTATTATTTGCTCTATCATTTTTTCACGTAATTCTCATCTTTTTTTTATGTTTTTTAAAATTTGTTTTGGATTTTCTATAAAGAAGAATAAAATAAAAAATAACGAGTGAAAAGAACCATAGATTTAAATAGAAGTTTTACACCCTAGCTCGGTATGGGGGACAATCAAGTGAGCATTACCTATGAAATGCTCTACGACATGTTGAGGAATGAAAAGGCAAAGTTCGAACTACAAAATATTCCCGTCGATTTTTTTTCTCAAGTTTTGCGTTATTTAGAGGAGCAGATGCTTGAGATCCAACAGAATAAATATAAATTTGATATCTTTTCTAGTACAGAACGTTCTAAGCAGGAAATGCAGTTGCACAACGCAAAGAAACTCCTGCGTGAGCTTTATGAAAGAAGAGAAAAAAAGATTATTGACATGGCTTTGAATAAAAGCAAAACCAATTCTGCTATTGTGGATAGAGAAGCATTGCTTCCTGAAGAACGAGGATTCTTTGAAGCATTAGTTATCCTCTTTAATCGTTACCGTGACGGGGTTCTGAATAACATCTTCCAACTTAAGCATCCTCTGATTGCAATGGCAGAGCATCATTTTGATCATGATGATTTTGAAGTGCAGCACCCAGCTGAAATTGAAAAGAAATTTGAAAAAAAAGAAGATCTCCTTGATGAAACACAGCAAAAAAATGAGGAGATTGAAAAAAGAAAAACCATTTTTGATGAGCTCAAAGAAGAAAAAACAGAGAATTCAATACCCAAGATAACTTTCTTAAAATCTGTTGAGCGTTTTGTTGATGAAGATCTGAACTATTATGGTCCTTTTGCTCCTGGTGATATTGCAGAAATTCCTTCTACTGTAGCTGCTATTTTGATTGAACAAGGAAAAGCTAAACAATAATCTTTCTTCTTTAAGAAAAAAATCTATTTCCACTTAATACTACATCCTTGGCTTGGTAAGAATTCTTTTGTCACTTTTCCCGTCGATAAAAGCTCTGTTATTGCTTCATCCATATCTTGTTGGGTTGCTTTTTCTCCTGGATTTAAGGCATTATTAAGTCTTCCGTGCCAGGCAAGTTTTCCTTTTTTATCTATTAAGAAAGGGTCTGGTGTGCATTGTGCTCCCCATGCTTTTGCAATCTCTTGAGTGTCATCATAGAGGTAAGGGAAATTCAATTTGTTTTTCTCTGCAAAAAGAATCATGTTATCATACGAATCATCAGGATATTTTCTTGCATCATTGCTATTGATGCCTATAACAACAATCTTTTCTTTATATTTTTCAGCTATTTTTTTTATGGTTGGAATTTGTGGTATCACATAAGGGCAGTGATTGCACATGAAAATGACAAGAACGGATTTTCCTTTGAAATCAGCAAGAGCATATGCCTTGCTATCAACACCAATGAGTTCAAAAGAAGGAGCTTGTTGTCCTATTTTTAAAATTTCTTTTGATTTGAGTAATACCATAAGAAGAAGGAAAAAAGAATGAGTTGATAAATGTTTTCAATTTATTTCGATGCAGTACCATCATTTTCGCGGTGAAATGTTTCTGGCATTCCGTCACTACCCCTCTTTAAATAATTTGTTTCAGGTCTTGGTCTGCATGCGCCATAAATGTAAATCTGACCTTCAGGACATCGTGGTGGTGAAGGCGGATACCATCCACTTTCATATGCAGAAAAAGTGGTTGTGCTATATCCTTCTCCTGTGATATCCCTTATGGATGTCAATTTAGTCGATGTCGTTCCAGTTACTAAAACTACTAAAGCGACTATCGCTACGATTGCTACTAAAGAAAGCATGATAAAATTTGATCGATCTTCCATGAAATCACCTTTTTCTGTTTTTCTGATTTTATAGTTTATATCCCTTTCTATAACAAGTAACTCTTTTTAACATCTAAACTTTTTTGTTGCTTCATCAATAATTCTTACTAGTTGTTCTGCGTTTCCTTTTGGACTGTAGTCAAGATGGTAGTCTCCATCTTTAAATTCTGCAATTGCTCTGTCGATAACTCCTTGGGAGTCTACACCTGCTGTTACTTTTACAATGGCATCATCAACAAGTACATTTGCATTTTCCCATGCTACAACAGGAGGTCTTCCTGGTACAAGGCTTCCATAATATTTTTGGTTGAGCGTATTTACTGCTACGACACGAACGATATCCCTTGTTCTGTCTCTTTGTTTGGTAAAGACTTGGGCATCTGTAAAATCATCTGAAAACATCCAGGTAATGACGTCATCACTGTTTTGTTCAATCCAGGAAAGTGTTACCTTTCCATTTAGACATTTTTGAGTTTCTTGTTGTGGTGCTTGAGGTTCTTCAGTTATTTCTTGTGGCGCTCTGGGAATTTGTCTTTGCTCTTGTGGTCTGAGTTGTTCTTGTCCAGTTTCCCTTTGTTCTTGTACAGGCTGGATAGCAACTCCTACTTCTTGGGGTGTGGGAATTCCTGTTGCTCCTCTTTCTTCTCCGAAGAGGAATAATCCTCCCATAGTTGTCCCTATAAGGAGCGTAATGCCTAGAAACATCATAACCATGCTATGTGCTACAGGTCCTGCTTGGGCGCGTGGTTCTTGCATTTCTTCTTTTGCGTCTTCTAAAGCATTGTTTATGTCTTCTTCTTCATACCCATAGCGTTGAAGTTGTTGCCTAATAGCTTCTTCAGAATATCCTTTTTCTAGAAGGTCTTGTATATAAGAGTTAATATTCTCTTCTGCGATGTTATCACCAGCTCTTTTTGGATTTTTTGACATATATAAATTCTTGTATTTTCTGGTGTTGGTATCTTAAAAATTCTTTATTTTTGTTCTTTATCATTCTTGTCTATCTTGCTTTTTCTTATATTTCTTGAGCATTCCTACGGAGATTTGCTACTCCTTCGGTCGTAGATTTCGCGAAAAATACCCTGCATGAATCGGGTATTTTTCTGGTTTTGCTCCAAGGTAGGAATGCTCACGTATTATGATTTAATGGTCATGGAGTCAGAGAAAACAATCTTTGGGAGAATAGAGAACTTATCTTTTTCCTTTCATCATGCTTTTGATCATGTTTCTGGGAAGTCCTTTGAGTCCTCCTCCTTTTTGCATATTTTTCATCATTTTATCAGGGTCTTGTCCTTTAAGGAGTTTTGCCATTTTCTTGGCTTGTTTGTACTGCTTGAGTAATTCCCTTACTTCGAGTATACTTCTTCCTGAGCCTTTTGCAATGCGTTCTATCCTATTATTATCCAGGATGTCCGCGTTCTCAAGTTCTTCTCGTGTACAGGAATCAAGGAGGTACTTCCAGGTTTCCAGTTTTACTTCTTGATTTTGTAAAAGTTCTTTGGGAATGTTCATTTGTCCCATTCCCGGAATCATTTCCATAACTTTTGCCAGTGGTCCCATTTTTTTCATGGCTTGCATTTGATCGTAGAGGTCTATAAGGGTAAATTCGCCTTTGAGAAATCTTTTGCTCATGTCTTCTGCATCTTCTTCATTCATGGCTTCTTTTGCTTTTTCAAGCAATGCTTCAAGGTCTCCCATGCCGAGGAGTCTTCCTACAAATCCTTGGGGATTAAAAGATTCGAGATCGTCAATTTTCTCTCCTACTCCTATAAATTTGATGTGCGCTTGGGTTACTGCGCATGCTGAGAGTGCTCCTCCTCCTTTTGCTGTTCCATCCATCTTGGTAACAACAACTCCTTGTACGCTGCAGGTATCATGAAATTGTTGTGCTTGCTTTTGCGCTGTTTGTCCAATGTCTGCAGAAATAACAAGCAAGGTTTCATCAGGTTGCACGATTTTTGTTATTTTATTGAGTTCTTCAATGAGCTCTTCATTTAATGCATCTCTTCCTGCAGTATCAATGATGAGAATGTCATACTTGGCGTATTCTGGTTCATAGTGTTTCCAGATTTTGATAGGGTCTTTTTCTTTTTTGTCAATGAAGCAAGGCACATTTGCAAGTTTTGCGTTTTGTTCAAGCTGGGTCATTGCAGCGGGTCTCCAGACATCTAAGCCGAGAACTGCAATTTTTTTTCCTCGTTTTGCGTAGTATTTTGCGAGTTTTCCTATGGTGGTTGTTTTTCCGCTTCCGAATAAGCCAACCATCATGATTTTGAATGGTTTTTTTTCTGTTAGAATAATCTCATTTTTTTCCCCGCCGAGAAATTGTGCGAGTTCCTCATAGACGATGTTAATGAGGTGTTCTTTTTTGGTAAGCCCTGAGGGGGTTTGTTCTTCTTTGATGCGTGATTTTATTTTTTGTGAGAGGTCAAAGACAAGTTTTACATTAACGTCTGCTTGGAGTAATGCGCGCTGTATATCTTTCACAAGTTCGTTAATGAGTTTTTCATCTACAAAAACAGACCTTGCAATTTTGGCAAGAGTTTCTTTTAAGGTTGATCCTAGCTTATCTAAAACCATAAGAAGAGTTTAAATCAGGTCGCTTTAAAAAGCTTGGCTAAAAAAGAGGAATAAAAATAAAAAAATTAAGCTGTACCCATCATGGAATCAGTATATTCCCTATAAGAATAGCTGTACATTGTTGGATTAGAGCCTTCATCATACCTCTCTTGAGGTAGAACAATATAAGCAGCTTGTGGTCTTTGTTGGCTCCAAGACGTGGTTTGGCTTATGGTTTGCCATCTCTTAGTTTGTTCAGGGCTTGGATAAGCAACTCTGTACGTGTGTGGTTGTGTCATAACACGCATAGGTTTTACTCCTGAGTATTTTGTTTCAAAGACCATAGGCATACCCATCAAGGTCATTCTATCAGCAGTAAGATAGTACATGTGAGGATATCTTTCTAGAGAAGGTAGGGACCGAGATCCTGGTTTCATGAAGTACAAGGGCATCATTTTTTCAGAAGGGTCTACTGTTGATGCTGTTGGAAAAACAGGACTTTGTCCATAATCAGTAACCATGACTCCTATACGTTGTCTTGCAGGAGGACTTACCAAGTCGGTAGTTTCTTCCGTAGCTTCTTGAGCTAGAGCAATGCTAGCGCAGAGAAGAAGACCAATTAACAAGCTTATTAGTAATCTCATTATAACCCACCTCAGTTTTAGTTAACTTTTCTCTTGGTCTGATGTTCTGGTTTATATATGTTTTGGTTGCTACCTTCATTTTTATTCATTTTTTGATCAATACTATGAAAAAAAAGAATTTTAGGATTTTTTTATCAAAAAAGAAATATGATCTTTTTTATCTCTTTAATTTAGAATGTGCTATGAGGATTTCTCTTTCTTGCCAGCCTACGGTTTTGAGTTGTTCGTGGAGCATGGTGAAGGGTACTCCTCTTTCAAGATTGCGTTGCATGTATACAGCAAGTTTGTGTATGCGCACTCTGTAGATTTTGTCTCCGCTTGGACGTCTTTTTTTAGAGCCTAGGAGGAAGGTTAAGAAGGAAGTCTTTCTTATTTTTTTTATTTCTTCAGTCTTTATTTTTATCGTGTCTTGTTTATCTTTATTTTGGTGATCTGCAGCATTTAAAACATATTCATGACTTTTTAAGCCTTTATTTACTTTTTTAGGCTCTATTCTTACTTTTTTTTCTATAATATCCTCTGAGAACACCTTATTTTGTTGGTATTCTTGGGAAAAGTACGTCCATGATGCAATAGCACAGATGGTTACACCCATACCCAAAAAGAGATAGCTCATGATAAGGCTCATAAGTATTTCTAGAGTCCTTCATTTATAAAGATTGTTACTATGGAGTAGTCATTTTTAGGAAAACTTTATATATACTCATTTTATAAAGAAGATATGCTACAAGACTATACAGACATTAACACAGCAAGGTATTCTGGATTAGTAAGAAGGGAGTATGCTGACTCTTTTGTTGAGGATAGAATACCCCGTGTCTGTGATTCTAGAGCATCGCTTGGTATAGGACAAAGGGTAGGAGACTTCTTTGTAAAAAAACTGAGAAGAGATGAGTTAACACAAATGCCACCTCAAAGATTCCTAAATAATACTAAGGTATGGAAGTCCACACAATCTTTTGTTGTTGAACCTATTGGCATCATTTATGAAGGTGGCTTGCCAAGCCTTCTCAGACAAGAAGGCGCTGCTTATATGATAACGAGATATATTGATGGAGACAATGCTTACTTAACATGGGGTTTCAATAGAGGAGAGATGTGGGTGGATTGGAAAAATCAAGCAGGAGTGTTAAGCACTTTAGGAGGACATTTATCCAAATTAAGGAAAGAAGGTGTTTTCCTTTTAGACATTGCGCCAAGAGACATAGTATTAGTAAAAAATTTCCCTCATTTGGTAGACATGGAACATGTTGCATTTGGTCAACACAATGATCCAGAACTTACCAGACAACAAATTGATCAATTTAGAAGGGATTATGGTCTTTTTTTAGAAGGTGAAGATTTAGAAGCATTACTAAAAACAGTATTTGAAGGTGGAGAAGATGAATGATAGCATTGTCCAAGAAAATGTTCGTTTGCTCATAGACACTTCTTATGGGTTAGACGCATATATAACACGATTCGAAGAACATAACTCAATTAAAGGTACTTACTCATTTCAATATAATCCTTCTACAGGGCGTATGCAAGATTTGCAAGTTCAAAGAGAAAGAAGAGGTTATGCAGAAGGAAAAATTGTTCTCAAAAAAAGAGGAGAACAAACAGCTGTTGTTGATTTGACACAACTTCTTTCATTTCCTGGTCAGGCACAGGTTTCTCATCCTGAAGTATTTTTTTCAGGTGATCCTCATAATCCAGGTCTTGCTAAAACCCTTTCAGATGTTATTGATAGTTTAGAACAACATCAAACACCGATCAATGCATGGAACAGTCAATCGATATCTTATGAAGCTGCAAGAGTTCTCATAGCAAGCTTTGAAATTTATAATACTATAACAAGAGCAAATGTTACTCGAACATTGCGAAGATCCAGAGACATTCCCTCAGAGGAAAAACCCGGTTGGTTAGGATACCTTTTCCCTTGGTTAAAAAGAAACAGAAAACGATCTTAAAGTTTTTTTTATTTTTGTATTTATCATATCTTCAATTTTTCTCGTTGTATTTTTTTACCATGTACTCTTTTATTTTGATCTTCTTTTTTTAAATAAATGACAACGTTTTTTTTGGATATTTTACATTTTTGAAAAAAATAGTAAGAAAATCAGAAACATAATTTTAGGTCTTAAACTCAACTTTCTTTGCTCTGAACGTATTGTTTTTTACGTGTTGTTTTTTGCTTTCCATGCATTCAAAACGAATATCTGCTTTTTTGGTTTGTTTTTTTCCAGTCATTTTCCATTTGGTAACTGCAGCTTTAGAATAACGTCCCCTGTTACCATGACCGCGGGCTCTTCCTCTTCTTCTTGCTCTAATCTTGCTTCCATAGGTTAAGCTAGAGGCAGTTCTCTTTTTGACAAGGATGATCCTATGCAAAGTATGTTTTCGTAGTTTGGGATTATACCGCCTAATTGTTTTGGGTAACTTCATATCTTCTTGGATTCAGGAGGGCTTTAAAAAGCTTTCTGTTCAAAAGAGCTTTTTCTGACTTTTTTTTAAGCGTTTCTTTTCAATGCTTTCCAGAACTATTTCCTCTCTTCAATTTCTTTTTTCAACTGAGAAATAAAATCAGAAGTTTTCTTTTCACCATGAACAATATTATCTCTTGTCCGGATATTTACTGTTTTATTCTTCTCTTCCAATTCCCCCACAACAAGAATATAATTAAATTGTGCAAGCTGAGCTTCCCGAATTTTTTTGTTAACCGTTTCTGTTTTATCATCAAGTTCAACACGAATTCCATGAGCAAACAGAGTATTTTTTACTTGCGTTGCATAATCGAGAGTTTTATCAGAGACAGGGATAATCTTCACTTGATTAGGGTTTAGCCAAAGTGGAAACTTTCCAGCGTAATGTTCAATGAGTATGCTCATAAATCGTTCTGGAGATCCTACAATTGCACGGTGAATCATGACAGGAGTTTTTTCTTTGCTATCTTGATCAGCATATTTTAACTCAAAGCGTACAGGCATGTTAAAATCTAATTGGATAGTTGAAATTTGCCATTCCCTTCCCAGAGAATCTTTTGCTATGATGTCCATTTTTGGACCGTAAAAAGCGGCTTCACCTTGAGCTTCTTTACATGCGATTTTATTTTCTTTGAGTAATTTTCTTAAGGTTGATTCTGCTTCATTCCAGACTTCATCTCCGCCAAGATATTTTTCTTTTTGTTCAGGATCTCGTAAAGAAA
>JAGVYP010000006.1 GCA_018303205.1 Candidatus Woesearchaeota archaeon | reverse complement strand
TATGAAAAAAAAGAAAAAAAAGAAGAGTGGAACCGACTTCATAGTAAAAAAAAGAAAAAAATTTAAGCTAGAGCTGGATTCTCTGGATCTATACCTGGAGTGGTTAAGTATTGGTATAACCCTTCTCTCAAGTAAGGATCGGTGTAATAAGCAGCTACTGCTTGTCCATCAAAAGGATCTTGTACCTTAATGGCTGTTTCCATGGCTCTTTGAAGTTCACCATCAATTATGGCGTTATCAGAGATAATCCTTCTATGCCAAGTATCCTCATAGGGCTCAACAAGGTCAAAGATAAACTGGCCTGGTTGGAATGCCATGATACCCCAATTTTGGTCGTACTGTGAAAGCAACTCAAGATTAAGAGCTGCAACACGTTGCCAAAACTCAGCTTCTTTCAAATCTTTTTTGATATGAACAAGTGGAGCTTTGATGGTATTAGGCGATCTAAAAGCTCTCAATTGAGGTAAGGTTCCTGCATGAACAATAGGCACATCTCTGAAGTCCATGAAAGGATCTCCGTAGATTTCAGCAAGTCGTTCAAAGACTTCCCTGTCTCTTTGTACTTGCCAGTGTGGACCGTATTTATCTGTCAAGTATTGTTTAGGTCGTTCATCGTAAGGAACTTCATAAACATCTTTGAAGATGGAACGTAGTTTTGGATCTGATTCTAATCTGCTTAATTCATGACCACTTTCGCTTAAGCCATAAATTACTTTCCTTTTCCCTGGAAGTGAATAAGGAGCAGATTGTCTTCTATCACTATAATAAGGACTATCCGCTGCATATTGATACGTAAAGGGTGTTCCTAATACGGTGAATAATTTTGTCCAGACTTCTTGTGCTCTGCTGGTTTCCCATGATTCATCATACATTTGATTGAGATATCTTCCATGACCTACGGGGTATTGTTGTTCAAAGCCTCCTAAGACAAGGTTTCTGTCCCTGCCCCATGCAGGAGCAAATACAGGTTCTTTTTCATAGAAATATCTGAATGTTGTTGTAGGAATCCTTGGAACTGATCGTGTAGGATGAGGTGTTTCTCCTAATCGGTATCTATTAGGTTGTACAACTCCAGCTGTTCTAGAATTAAGAGTATCAGTTGAAGATGTTACACCTTCTGGATCTTCATACATATACGTTGACGGTTTTTCCACATAATCACTTACTGGAATAATTGGCTCTGATCGAGAGCGTTCTTCACCACTACTTTCAGAGATGTCAGCTGAGCTGTAGTCATCGGTTAAACCCAATACTGCACTCATGGAAAGTAAAATGGAGAAGGATAATATTGCACATAATACGATTCGTTTGTTCCCATACATAAAGGTCCACCTCCTCAATGGAGCTACAAACATGCCCCATTATTTAAATGTTTCTATTTCAAAAGAAGAAGAGGAAAATAAAAAAGGAACCTATCTAGCACGATATTTAGGGTGCATCTTCTTATTTTTTAGAAAGAAATAACTCCTTATTTGTAGTAGTAAGGATCGTATTCTTCTGTAAGAGGATCTTCAGGATCGGGGATAAAAAAAGGGATATTCCAATGTACTGTAGTTTTGGGAAGCTGACGTTCTCTCAAGCGATAATTATCAGAATAAGAGAAAGGAACATCCATTGCGACTCTGAGAGGATCATACCGAGGTCGTAATCCTGCAAAATATGCAGAAACTAATGCCCGATTGGTTTCTGTTCTTGCTCGTGCATGAGTACGAATAGCATTGATAGACATATCATCAATGACATTGTTATTGATGACAGGCCAGGAAAATCCTTCCCCCCTGTAAGGATAATTTGCTGCTTTGATAGGGTACTTAGGAATATAGGATGACTTTTCTGGAATAATCTCTTGTGTTCTAAGAATAAAGGGTGTGCCATAAAACTCATTTAACTGTTGCACACGATCTTGTCTTCTTTGATTGTAGTATGCTGTCATGCTGGCCTTTTCATCATAAAAGAGTTCTAAGCCAAGTTCTGAGCGTTCTGGATAGCCTGTTGTGCCAAAAAATTTAGCTTGTTGTCTTTCTGCAGGGTAAATGATAGGATAATCTCGAATACCATGGGTATTAATAAAAAAATTCGCGTTGTAAGGATCCTCATTGTAAAAAACAGTTCCTAAACCAGGGATAGGTCTTCGTTGGGTTGTTTGTATGGCATACTGGTCCATGTCGTCAGGATCTGCAGCAAAAACAATACTTCCGATGAGTAAAAAGGATATTCCTAAAACAAAGAGTATCTTCTTGGTTGCCATAGTTCTGTTCTACAAAAAAGAGTATAAAAAGATATCTATTTTAAAAGAGAGAAAGAAAAAAGATAAGATACCATTTATTCTTTGAGCATAAGTTCAATATCTGCAGTGCTCATTAATTGATCAACATATGCAGTAATGGTTTCCTGTTCTTTTTGAGCCTGTAATTGTGCCAGTAGAGATTCTTTAATTTCTTCAAAGCTCACAAGACCCGGTTGTTTTTTATCGGTAAGGTAAAGAAGATGGTATCCAAACTGAGTTTTTACAGGTTCAGAGATGTCTCCTATGTTTAAGCTAAATGCTGCTTCTTCAAATTCAGGAACAAATACTCCGCGTCCGGCAAAGTTGAGGTCTCCTCCTGCAAGTGCAGAAGCAGTGTCAAGTGAATGTTCTGCTGCAGTTTGTGCAAAATCTTGTGGGAGGTTAGGTGATGCGCGAAGATCAGTAAGGGTCTTTTTTGCTTCCTCTTCTGTTTCTACCAAGATATGACTTATGCGTAACAATTCATCTTTGAGCGTAAAATCTTCTTGATGAGTATTATAGTAGGCTTTTGCTTCGTCTTCGTTTACTACGATTTGTTCTGCGATAATTTTTTCATAGAGTTGTGCAATGAGCATTTTTTTTCTGAGTTTTTCTCGTGCTTCTTGTTCAGTAATTCCTCGTGTTTGGAGTTCTTGGAAAAATGCTTCTTGGGTTGATCCTAATGCTGTTGCTGCTTCTTCTAATGCTTGTTCAATGTCTGCATCACTAACGGTTATTCCTTGTTTTTCAGCTTCTGTTATGAGTAAGGATTCTACGATAGTCATATTTAAGAGAACACTTTTAGGATAAACTGCTTGAAGTTCTGCAGGAATTTGTGCATAGTCAGCATCAAGGTCTTCTTGATAGAGGGGTTGCCCATTGACTTTTGCAATAACTGTTTTTGACATGCCAAGATCATCTTGCTTAAGGACTGTTGGTTGAAATTGAAAGTACAAGAAGACACCGATGAGAACAAGAATGGTTATGACAAACCAGGGTGTCCAGGAAAAGGATTTTTTTTCTTTTTGTTCTTTTTTCTCAGCCATTAACGCACCTCTAAAAGAGTTCATCGGGCGAGGTTATATAAATCTTTCGTCAGTATATCTTATGGGGTTTTCAGTTATTTTTGTTCTTTGTCAAAAACCACCAATCAGAGATTGGTGGCATGTAGCGACATGCCACTATCAAGAGGTTTTTGAGCATGATCAAAAATTTTCCTCTGGTAATCGTCCATTGGCTTCGAGCCACTCTTCAGAGACTAGTGGAAAATTTTTGACATTTTTATTATATTTTTTATCCTATGCATATGTTACTTTTTCTGCATGAGATGGTACGTATTTTTCTTAGAGTCTATAAAAAAGATTGAGAGAGGTATTTTATTTTTAAAAAAAAAAGGAAAAGAACGAACGAAAAAAAGAGGAAGGGTATGAAAAGAAAAAAAGAGAGCAGAAATCTACAAAAGACATATAAAGTCAATTTCCAAGAAAAGAGGTATGGCATTTGATGTAATTATTGGGAGGAATGAGGTTGACCTCAAAAGATATGGAAAGGAAGGAACCATCTTTCTTGGAAAACATTACATTAAGATGGGACAAATAACCTCTTTATCCAATCCTATCTATCTTGACATGGTGCGTTCGCATATTATTTTTATTTGCGGAAAGAGAGGTGGGGGAAAGTCTTACACCATGGGTGCTATGGCAGAAGGCATGATCGACTTACCAAAGGAGATTAAACAAAATCTGAGTATTATTATGTTGGACACCATGGGTGTGTACTGGACAATGAAGTATCCCAATCATAAAGATGAAGAGCTATTGAAAGAGTGGGGACTTGAAGGAAAAGGATTACCGGTTATTATTTACACTCCTGCAGGGTATTTTGAAAAGTACAAAAAACAAGGCATTCCCACGGATAAACCCTTTTCTTTGCGTCCTGCAGATTTAAGTCCTGAAGATTGGTTTTTAACATTTGAGATCCCTTCAACAAGTCCCTTGGGCGTTTTTATAGAAAGACTTATTTTAACCTTGCAGGAAGAAAGAGAAAATTATGCTATTACAGAAATTATTGATGCTATCAAACAACAAAATGTTTCTGAAGAACTAAAACAAGCTGCAGAGAACAGGTTTCTAGCTGCAGATCAATGGGGAGTGTTTAGCAAAGAAGGTACACCTTTGGACGAGCTTGCTGCAGGGGGACAGGTAACGGTTTTAGATGTCTCCGCATATGCTACCATGCCAGGAGGTTGGAAAATTAAATCACTCGTGATCGGATTGCTCGCACAGAAATTGTTTATTCAAAGGATGATTGCACGAAAAGAAGAAGAGTATGAAGATATTCATGCTGCATTGCATTATCTTTCTGAAGAAGAAAAAACAAAAAAACAGATGCCCATGGTCTGGTTAGTAATTGATGAAGGGCATGAGTTTCTTCCTGCAGAAGGAAAGACAACAGCAACCGATGCATTATTAACGATCCTGAGAGAGGGAAGACAGCCAGGAATTTCGATGATCATTGCAACACAACAGCCTGGAAAGATTCATACAGATGTCATGACACAGAGCGATGTTATTCTTGCACATCGCTTGACAGCGAAAGTGGATACCGATGCGTTAAAAAATCTCATGCAAAGTTATATGAGGGAAGGCTTAGATGTTGAGTTAGATAATTTACCAAGAGTAAAAGGGGCAGCACTTATTTTGGATGACCAAAATGAGAGGATGTATCCGATGAGGGTAAGACCAAGATTTACCTGGCATGGAGGAGAAGCACCTTCTGCCATTCCCCCTAAGAAAAAAGTGTTTGAGTTTTGAAGAGAATGTTTTTTGATATTTTATTTTTTCTATTCTAGTTTTCTTTTTTAAAAAAAAAATAAGAAAAACAAATAAAGAGAGAAAAGATAAGAAAAAGAAATAAAGAACGATCATGAAAAAAATAAATTAAAAAGAGAGAAAAATAGGAATCTAATATCCTCCAGGTGGTGTTACATCTGTTTCTTCGTATGAATTTGTGTCTATGTTGTCAAAATTGTAAGAGATTGTTTTTCCATTCCCCTGTTCAATGTCAATTCTCATGGGTAAACCATAGAATTTTTCAATGTAAAAACGAACTACTTCCCACTCCGCAGGCTGATCACGAAGTCTTGCTTGCAAAACTGCAACTGCCCTGTTTTCCATTTGCTCTGAGCCTATATACTGTGCTTCAACAATATCCTTCATCCAATCATAACTGGTTTTACGATAGAAATCGTTATAAGAAACAGCAAATTTAGTATTTTGAGTTTCTTCACATAAGAAGGAATCATGGGGAATACAGTACCCTATTGCTGCTTTTGTTCTGGTATCAAGGAAGACATCACTAATACCTTGTACAAGATTAATGCTATTTTCTCCGAGCATGATACGTATTTTATTTCCACGGACGATAAAGCGATCAGAGCCACTATTAAAAGGAGGTTCGCGGTAGATGTAAGAGAAACTTTTTGTTTTCAAGTCTGCAGCTTCTAAAACAGGGCGTGACTTTTCATCGATGTTGAGAAGAGAAGGAGTGTTTTGTGAAGACTCTTCTTCTTTTTTTAAATCAGAAGGAATTTCAGTTATAGGTTCATCATCTGGCACAGAAGGTGCGGGAGGAAGTGAGAATACTTTTTCTTCTGACTTCTTTTTTGCAATCAGATCTTGAACTTGTTGTTCTTTGGTAAATGTGCTTTCTTGAAGAGGAGTTTCTTTTGGCTCTTCTACGTCTAAATGGTCTTGAGTATTTTGTTGTACGCATGCACTTAAGAGAAAAAGAGTGATGAACAAAGAAAAGATATAGGGGGTCATGCTTCTCGCTCTGCTTCCCGTTTTTTCGGTACAGGCGCTAATTGTTCATCAGGATTTCCGTGTCTCATAGCTATCATGGAAGCAATGAACATGCAAAAGAAAACAGTGGCAAATGCGACTGCCCAGGTTTGATCAAAATCCCAGACAAAAACAAGGGAAAGCACTAATCCAAGCATGGAGGAAAGCATAAAGGATGCGTGCAAGGGTGCATATTTCATAGGAACCACTTCTTTTTAGCCTTTGAACATTTGAGGTATTTAAAGTTAATCCTTTAAGAGGAACTTATCGAGATCTTTTTTGGCTTTTTCTCTTTTCTTCTGATGGTCTGTAAGAAAAATATTGAGTTTATCGATAAGGATCTGCTTTAACTCACCACTTAATAAGCTGCCTGATTTGTAATTTTCATAAATGTCCTTCAATTTTTTATCATCTTCTTCAAAAAAAGTAAGCCATCTATAAGACATATCAATATCAGGATTGCCACCTTTTTCCCTATGTTCCTTAAGAGTGTCTTTTCCGCCTGAAAAAGCATATTTCTTAATCTTTTGAGCTACTATTTCAGGAGTATCAGTTGTAAAAATTGTAGCATGCTGACCTTCAGAAGTTGACATTTTTCCCTGAGGTCCCAATAGAGATGGTAAGAAAATATTATGGAAAGCCGCGGGTTTGGGAAATCCAAGCTTAGGAACTACATCACGAGCAACTCTCCAAAAAGGATCCTGATCAATAGCTGCAGGAATAAGAGCCCTTATTGATTTTTTTTGAAGCACTGAAGGAAGGATACAAGGAACTGCTTGCATAGAAGGCCAGAAGTACATACCTATGTTGGTAGTATCGTTGAAACCAAATACTGCTTTTGCTTGTGATGCAGTAATTTTTTTTGCAATTTGAATAGCAAGTTTGTACATCGTCTTTCCATACTCAGTATCAATGATAATATGCGTTTTTTTAGGATTGAATCCTAGAGCGATGAGGTCAAGTGCATTGTCATATGCAAGACTATTCGTTTCTTCCAAACTCAAAGAAGGCTGATACATGAACTTCTCATCATCAGTAATTTGAAAATAAAAATGAGCATCAAATGCATCTTGGAGATATTTACAAAAAAACCAAGGAATCATATGGCCCAAATGTGTTTTGCCTGATGGACCTCTTCCGGTGTATAACGCGAACTCTTTTCCTGCAGCAAATTCTTGCAGGAGAAGATCAAGGTCACGATGACTAAAGAAAATTTTTCTTCTTAAAAAATGATGGCTCCTGCCTGCTTTTTTTTCAATAGATTTGATAAGATCCTCAGAGAGAGGTTGGGTTCCAAATTCTTTAATAAGTTTCTGATAATCAACAATACCCTTTACTTCCCAAGGTGTAACGGTCATGGCTTCTTTGGTCATGGTTTTGTGTTGGTGATGCTCCTTTTTAATTGTTTAGGTTTTAAAAAGCTCTTCAAGAATGAGAAAAGCATTTTCTCGTTTTGCAGGGTAACATGCAAGATGTATTTTCAGATGAAAACAATGACCACTGTCGGTGATAAATAAGGTATTGCTTTCAAGCAGTCTTTCTTTGTCAAAACGAATAAAAAAGCAACAGTAATCATCTACTCTTGAATTTCTTTGTCTGAGCAAGAGTTGTTTTTGTTCAGGAGCAAGACGTTCTAGAAGTGATTGGAGAAACAAGGTAGTATGCTTCTGTTTTTCAAGGATTACCTCAAGGATTTTTATTTGTCTTTCTTCAAAACTTGTTGCTATCATTTCTGTAATGAGTATCTTTTGTTCTTCGATTGAAAAAGGAAAAAAAGAAAGAAAAATATTTTTATTTTTTTCAAAGTCTTCTTCTGGTTTGATAAAGACAGATAAGGTTATGCTATGGATATTTTTCATGGCTGCATCGTTTTATTTATTTATCAATTATCTTTTTATTCTATCTTCTTTTTAAAGGTCATTGCGTAGCTAGACTGCTCCGTTGATCACAGATTTTACGTCGAGATGCCTGCATGAATCGGCATCTCTCCTGGTTTGGCTACAAGGCAATGACCTTCATGATATAATACGACCTGAGGATGTTCTTCAACTATTTCTTTCTTAAAAACCAAAATGATATAAATACCTTGCTTTCTGATAGAGGAATGAAACATAGTGTTGCTATTACTCTTCTTTTAATTGTTCTCTTTTTTTGCAGTCAGATTGTGGGTTTATGGGTCTTGCAAGCCTATCTGGGTATCAATGAGGAAACAGGGGAAGAGGAATGGAAAGAACTTCCTGCTGTGGGTGAGGTTCAGCTTGAACGTCCTGACCTTTCTCCGAGTGAGTCCTTTTGGTATATGATCAGTGCAATCATTATTGGGACAGTGCTTGTTCTTTTTTTGATCAAGTATAGAAAGATGTACCTCTGGAAAACTTGGTTTTATCTTGCGGTCATTATTTGCTTAACGATAAGTTTAGGTGTCTTTATCGGTGGACTAAGCGCGTTCCTTCTTTCTCTGGTATTGGGATATTTTAAAATATTCAGACCGAACATGATCATTCATAATCTTACTGAGCTTTTTTTATACGCTGGAATGGCCGCATTATTTGTTCCATTATTGAATATGGTATTTATGTCCTTGCTTCTTATTATCATTTCTCTTTATGATTATTATGCAGTGCATAAAAGTAAGCATATGATTACCATGGCAACTTTTCAAAGTAATGCAAAGATTTTTGCAGGATTATTGATACCGTATGGAAAAACAAAGCAAGGGGAAGGTAAGAGAACAAAAAGAAGAGCAACAGAGAAAAAAGAGAAACAGCAAAGAGCTGCAATTTTGGGTGGTGGAGATATTGCTTTTCCTCTTTTCTTTGCTGGCGTAATGTTAAAAACCTATGGTATACCGGAAAGCATTCTTATAGCGGTAACAACTACGCTTGCACTTTCTTGGCTCTTGTTTAAGGGAGAACAAGGAAAATTTTATCCTGCAATGCCCACCTTAAGCATAGGATGTTTTTTAGGATGGGGAATAGCTTTTTTGTTCTGGTGAAAAAGAACTGAGTCTTTTTTGTTTACTGATTGCTGCATAAGAGTCAGGTGTTACTTCAAAACCGTCTTCTGCTGCGATAACTTGTACTTTGGTTTGTTTTTGAATTTCTCGTGCTTGATACACTGGATTTTCCTTAATCATTTTTGGACCGAAATGGGTAATAACGCAGAGTACGGGCTTGATTTTTTCAATGATTTTGACTGCGTCATCGCTTGTTAAGCCTTCTTTTTCCTTTGCACCAAAAGGATGTTGCACATTGAGGATAAGGATGTCTGATTTTTCATAGGCTTCGAGAAGTTCTTTGTGGTAAGAAGTGTCCCCACTGTAGGTTACGATAAACTCAGGAGTATAAATTTTGAAGCCTATGGCATAAGGGTCATTATGAAAAGCAGGCAGTGCATGAATTTCAATGTCGTTAAGAGCAACTTTTTGGTATGGCTTTA
>JAGVYP010000005.1 GCA_018303205.1 Candidatus Woesearchaeota archaeon | reverse complement strand
TGGGGTTGTGTTATTTTTTGCTTTTTCATCATCTCATGGCATTCCAGGTATTGTTTAAATACTTTGTCTTTTTCAAGAACAGTGCTCTGTTCCATTCCTCTTCAGAATACGTTCCTTCTTGAAAAGGAATATGGAGTGCGTCAGAAAAATGTTTGCAGAGAGAAGGGATAAGCTCTTCAGGTTGCACTTTTCGTTGCAATTGTTGCTGCATACTGGTTACTCTTTCCTTAATGTGCTGAATGAGTTTTCCTTTCATTTTTTCATCAGGAACTTTCAAAAGAGAAAACATTTTGTCTATATCAACATCAAGAAGGATAGTTCCATGCTGCAAAATACAACCGTTTCTTCTGGTTTGTGCATTGCCTGAAATTTTTTTGTTATTGACAATGATGTCATTGATGGGAACAAATTGCGCATCTAATTTTTTTTCTTGGAATGTCTTTACCAAAGCTCCGCAAAGCAGAGCATAAGAAGGAAGAATATCTTTTTGTAACACTTGCTGAGGGAGAATGATGCTATAGGTGAGTTCCTGATCATGAAAAACAGCACCCCCTCCTGTAACACGCCTTACCATATCAATGTTTTCTTTTTTGCATGCTTCAAGATCAACCTCTTCTGTAAGACTTTGAAAATACCCAAGAGAAATTGCTGGAGGATGCCAGGTATAAAAGCGCAAGGTTGGTGGAGCATCTCCTTTTCCAATACATGCTAATAATGCCTCATCAATGGCCATATTCATGGCTGCATCATGCTGTTCCAAAGGGATAATGCGTAAGTTCATGTGAGCATCATGATCGTTTTGGTAAGATCATCAGGAGAAAGACCGATAAGGGTGAGGTTTTGTTGTTGTATGATCTGTTTAATTTTATTTTTGATGATTTCTTCTTCAAAAGGAACATAAAGTAAACTTTTTTCAATTTCACTAAACTTTTCTTCAGGATGACAAAAAAAATCCCCTGTAATTTTTATGTTTTGTATCTTATTATTTTTTATATCAGCGTGTATTTTAATCAGTTTTCCATTGGGAACTTTGTAGATGGCTTTCATAATTTTCCTCTGAGCTTATCAGCACGGTAGGATGAACGCACTAAAGGCCCTGCTTCAACATGCTTAAAACCTAATTGATAACCAAGCATTTCAAATTCCTTAAACTCGGAAGGGGCATAAAATTTTTCTACCTTTGCATGTTTTGGAGTAGGTTGCAAATATTGTCCTATACAAAGAAAGTCACATTCATGTGTTCTGAGCTGTTTCATTAAGGTGATGATCTCTTCCTTGGTTTCCCCCAAGCCGAGCATGAACCCCGATTTTGTGGGCATAGCAGGATTGATTTTTTTTACTGTTTGTAATAACTCTAAACTTTTTTGAAAAACTCCTTTAGGTCTTACTCTTTTATAGACTCTTTCTACAGTTTCTATGTTATGGGCATACACCTGTGGGTTGGCATCAACAACTTTTTTGATGTCTTCTTCTTTGTATTGGAAATCTTGCGTTAACACTTCTACAGAACAATTTGTATTTTGTTGAATTGATTTGATGGTATTTGCAAAATGTTGAGCTCCCCCATCGGGAAGATCGTCTCGGGTAACACTGGTAATAACCACGTAGTTAAGATTTAATTGTTGTATACTTTCTGCAATATGCTGTGGTTCATGAACATCTATTTCATTGGGCTTTCCTGTTTTGACATGACAATAATGGCAATATCTTGTGCACGTATCCCCCATGATCATGAAAGTTGCAACTCCTTTTGAAAAGCATTCATAGATATTAGGGCATGCCGCTTCTTCACAAACCGTATGAAGATTGGCTTTTCTGAGTAATTGTTTGAGATGAAAGTAGTGTTCTTGAGTAGGAAGTCTTACTTTTAACCATTCTGGCTTTCTTGTCTTCTGGATCTGTTGAGAAATTTGTACGAGCATTTCTTCAGAAGGATCTTGGGGTATAAATGTGTTATGGACAAATATATTTACTATATAGAAAATATAGTGATGAAAAAAGAAAAAATGAAGGAAATAAAGAAGAGAAAAGAAAAAAAGGTATTCAAAACCTTTATAAAGAGCTTGGCGTTTGTGCTGCATAAGATGGGCCCATAGCTCAGCCTGGTCTAGAGCGCTGGTCTTATATGGCAATGCTCTAGTCAAAACTTAAGACAGCCAGCGGTCCGGGGTTCAAATCAGCGTAAAGCTGTGAAAGTCCCCGAGGGCCCATCTTATAGGCGCCCCTGTAGTGTAGTCCGGCCAATCATACGAGCTTTTCGAGCTTGCGACCCGGGTTCAAATCCCGGCGGGGGCATTTTTGGGAGGAATTCATGAAACGAAGTTCACGACGTTGGAAAAAGAAAAGACAAATGCGCTGGAAATGGCAACGAAAACGCATGAAAAAAGAAAAAAGAAAACGATTAAATAAATAAATTTTTATAGCTCGTTTTTCTTATTTTTTAAAATGTTTGAACAGATCTACTCTATAGAATGGCTCAGCAAGAAACCAAGATATACCTTTTTGTTAGGCCTGGTTTACTCTTTATTAGGAATAGTAACTGCACTTCTTCTCTTTCCTGAAAATCCCAGTTTAGCGTCTATTGCATTTACCACGATTGCAATTGTACCCTCACTTAGCAGACTACTTCAACAAGAAGAGAATGAAGAACGCAAATTCAAAAAATTTAGTATACGTAAGGTATTTACAAGTCATCATGACATGTTCCAAATTTACATTTTTCTCTTTTTTGGAATTCTCCTTACTTACTCTTTTTTTTCCATTATGCTTCCTGACCTGGCAAAACAACACCTTTTTTCTTCACAGCTAGGTATTTACCAGACCTTTCTGGGAGGAGCAACTGATTTTCAGCAAAACTTTGGTATGCTTATCAAAAATAATTTAATCGTGCTCATCGTGTTTTTTGCACTTTCATTTATCTACGGCGCAGGCTCTGTATTTCTCATTACCTGGAATGCCTCTGTCTGGGGAGCAATCTTTGGCCATATCGCACACCAAGCTGCTGCAACTCAAGGAATTCATCCTTTCATTTCGTTCTTCACCCTCTTTATTGGAGTTTTCCCCCATACCTTCCTAGAAGCACTGGGCTATTTCGGAGCAAGCATTGCAGGAGGAATCATCTCAACTGCAACCCTACGAGAGCAAATCTTGAGCAAACGATTTCGCATTATTGTCATAGATGGACTATTTTTATTTGGATTATCTTGTCTTATTATCTTAATAGGCGCGTTTGTAGAAAGCTTCGTGATATGAAGAAATACCCTTCATCCTTTATTTTTTCATATTGATTGTTTATTTTGTATTTTTGTTGGTGTTTTTTATATTTAATTTTTTTCTAATTCTCTTTTTTATCGTCTATATTATTCGTTTCTTCTAGAACTTTTGTTTGCGTTTTTTCATAAAAAAAAGAATAATAAACGAAGAAAAGAACATTGCATTGCACCTAACTTTGTTATAATTTAAGTACTAAAAATGCACCAAAAGCAAATGTTTTTATAAGATAAGGGATTTACAAGTTCATGAGCACCATGATACGAACACATCTTATTGTTTATTTCGGAACAACCGGTGTCGGACCCAGTGAAATAGCCCGCCGTGTAGAAGCATTGGGCTTTAAAACAACGTGGGGACCTTATGACTTTGTATATGAATGGAGTAATCCTCCAACAAATAAAGAAATCCTTGCCATAGGCGACAAAGTGGCAGAAGCATTAAAAGGAACAGGAACCGTTTTTAACTTAGATACGCATGACGTTTAGCGCCACCATTTGTTTAAAGAGATAAGATTACAATCCGTGTTACAATATTCTTTAAACCATTTTTTCATTTGCGTTTTCATGACAAGATATTCTGAAGCTGCATGTGAAACTCCTACCAGAGATAATTTCGTATTTTTAAGATATGTTTTCATTTCTTCAGTTTTGTTCCTTCCATACTCATTGTCAATGCGACAATATATTTCTCCGGAAAGAACAGCTTGTGCTTCTTTGGATTCAACTTCTTTCATGAGTGATGGTTTATCACAAACTCCACCTACAAACGCTATTTTTGTAATACACTCATGTTTTACCCCTTGAAAATCGATATAAGGAACATCAAATATTTTTTTTGCTTTTGAGATAAGTTCATCAGTAGAAAGAGATTCTATTTCACAAATCAAACCGGCATCCCCATTTCCATAAGGATAAAAGGTATCTACAACTTGAGCATGGAATGCTTGCGCTTTTGCTCGTGAAGTACTGAGTTTTTTATGATAATCGAGAGGAGCATGGCAAGAATAAACAGAAAGTCTCTTTTCTTTTAATTTTTTCAAAAGAATTTCAGAAATAGGCATGAATCCTGTACCTTTTTTCCCTTGAGGATCTCCGCATGACATATCAAGAGGATGATGTAAGAACAGAAAGTCTCCTTTTTGAGATTGTTTGATAAAGTTTTTTAAAACTTCTTCACTGGGAAAAACAGATGCGAAAACAGTGTTTACTTTTTCATCTCCTCTTATCATGAGACCATTAAATCTTTTGTTGAAATCCTCTTCAAAATAAGATTTCCAATGGATTCCGACAGAGTTATATGCTTCTGGGAGAAATTGGCTAAAAGCCGGATCTTTCTCTAATTTTTTAACTTCAAAAAAACTATCCAATGCTTTGGTTATGCTAGTAAGAGATAACATAGAGCAAATCATCAATCAGATTTTATAAGTTTATCTACCCAAACCATCTGCCAAGACCTTCTTGGCGTTCTTTCTCCCTACCAAAAACACCCTCGATTCTTCTTTGCAAAAGCTGCAAGGTCTGTTTAAGATACGGTTGCACATCATACGCTTCTGCCAAACTCATCATCGGATCGAGATATTTAACAACAGAACCTTCAGAAACCGTAAAAATAAGTTTACCCTTACACTTCGTACATTTCCCCAAAAGAGGAGGCCTTCTAAATTTTTCATTACAACTGATGCATCTAAATTGTTGCATAGAAAACTTTCTCAAATTCCCTTTAGTATCTTTTAGAAAATGCTTTTCAATCACTAAACGAGCAACATCAGTACTATCCACAGCACGAATACGCTTTGCAAGATCCATTTGCCCCTTCAATTTCTCTTTCATACTGGGTAACGTCTTGTACGCAGCACAATTCACAGTATGATTAATATTAGTGGTATCATGAGTAAAACCAGATTTTTCATATTCTTGAGTAGTTCCTAATCGGTGAGCGATTTGTTCAATCTTCACTTCCCAAGGCTTTTTGTATTGCTCACATGCACGATAAAAATCAAGAGGATACGAAAACGCAATATCCATATCAAAAACCATATCATCAACTTCAGCAGGTTTCAAACGAGATGTCAAAACTAAAGGAGCGTCTTGTGTTGAACCTCGATGCGCAGGCAAAAACTTTCTTGAAAAATTCAGAAGCGCATCTAAGAGCAAAGTAACGCAGGCTTCATCCCCATCGCAATCCCTTCTCGTAGCAGCATGAATCATAGGATGAGCAAAGAATCCTTGAGTTTGTGAAAAACCAATAATTCTTGTTGTGATTGCTGCACAGGTATGAGGAGCTAAGGCTAATGCAAGATGACCTATAATATCTTCTTTAGTTTTACAATTGTAAAAAGGCTTTTGTTTGTAAAATTTAACTAAAAGCTCATCAATAAAGTTTGCCACATTAAAAAAAACAACATCAGCGCCCGCATCAGGAGATTCGCCACAAGCAGGAAGCACAATATCTTGTGGTTTTAATTCAAGAATCTGATCACTTTTTTCTAAAGGTGAATCAAAAATATCATGGGTATACCCTAATTCTTTAAGTTTTTCTATACTGGTCCTGATCTCTTTAGGTTTAAAATGAGTCATAGGCAATTGCGTCATGTCATACCTTGTAGTTCCATCTTTATTGACATACACCTCATGTTTTGCACGAAGAATGCCTTTCATAATGTGCTCAGGAATATGCTCTCTGTTGGAAGTACCCTTGACGCCTTTAATAAGATCGGGGTAAACACTCATGTCTAATTTTTGCAAGGAATGAGAAAAATACGCACCGACATCTAATTCTTTTTTGCGGTAAGGTTTTGCAGGTCCATGCTGTGGACATTCTTCTTCTGATAAAAGTTTTTTACAAAGAGTACAAAAATATTTTTTTTGTGTTGGCTGTTCGCAGACTTCACAAAAAGGGTAAATGGCTTCTACCTGACAAGAACTGCACCAGTAGGTGGGAAATTCTGCAGTCACTTTTCCTGCTTCCAAAGAACTTTGAAAACAACGAAATCTCCCCCCTTCTTCTCCTACAGGAAAAAGCACTTGAGGAGAACCGGTGAGCTTACGCATTTTTGCCTTTTCAGGCCTTCCCATACGGGCCCCAATGAAAATTCCCGATTTATCTTTGAGAGAAATTGTGTTCTGTTTTTGAAGAAGAGAGAAAAACGGTTCTTCATTTTTTTTAACTTCAATAAGAAGATCGTGTAATTTTGTCTTATCTTCAAGAGAAAAAAGAAAGGAAAGGATTACTGCATTTTCTTTTTCTACAACAAGCGTTTCGTGAT
This sequence comes from Candidatus Woesearchaeota archaeon, assembly GCA_018303205.1. Taxonomy (GTDB): domain Archaea; phylum Nanobdellota; class Nanobdellia; order Woesearchaeales; family JAGWAF01; genus JAGVYP01. Next base: position 3,141 of record JAGVYP010000005.1, on the reverse strand, counting down.
TAATGCATTGATGTGGCAAACCTACAATCTCTAAAGCCCGTTTTGCAGGTTCTTCATAAGGAAAAATAATTTTCTCAATTTCCTCTTTTGACTTGATGATATTGGCTTTTAAGAAAAGAAGAAGAAGAAATTCTGCTTGTTCAGAAGAAAGAGCTTTCCAATGAAAACTATAAAAAGGGTGTAACGGAATACCACATTTTTCAGAAAGAATTAACGCTTCTTGTGCTGTAGGCACCCAACGCAAAGGATCTTTGAAAAGTTGTGTAAGACTTTCTTTCGAAAGCCCTGTCTTTTCTGCAAGAGCTAAAGAAGTTTTCTCCTGTTCTAAAAGTTCTGCAAACCACCATTCTTCACAATACCCTGGCGGAATGAGCGTATGAGCACGATTAAAAAAATCACCATAACAAATAAGGATGTCGCCTAAAAATAAAAGTTCATCAACATTATCAGCATACTGTTTTGCTTCTTGTAAGGTAGTAATGCGAACAACAGAACCCTCTTTAGTTTTAATAATAGGCCCTTCAATAGTATCACAAGCAGTAATACAAGCTGCTTTGCCCGGACGTTCTAATTTGAGTTGAGTACCGGTAGCAACATATTGATTAAGAAGGAACATGGAAGCAGGATGCATACACGCTGCTGACAATCCTGAAGTTCGACTTCTTCCATATCTTAAACGTAAACCACCCTCTCTTAGCGGATGAGTAAAGACCGGCCTTCCTGCAACGATATCTTTGATAAAAGTGTAATCCGGACTGATCTTTTTTTTATCTTGCTGTTCTGAACCATGTGCTTTAATTTTTTTTTGTAAGGTCAGAAATTGTTCTAAAAAATTCCAGTGTTCCAAACCAAAATCTTTTCCCCAGACGCTCAATTGCTTCCAGAGCTTAGGTGCTTTTTGAGCTATACCTTCTCCTAAGACAAGACAAACACCATTACGTATCTGATTAGTTTCAATACGAGGAAGATCTTTAAAATTCCACACTTCTATTTTTTCTGAAGGCGGACCATCAATCTGAATAGGAAGATATTTTGTTAAAAATTCTATTTCCTGCTCACTCGGAAGATATTGAAGATTAGTAATTCGTTCATGATAATCATAAAGCTCTTGCACCATCCTTTTAATTTCAAGTTCAGTAGGGTCATAGACAGCATACCCCATCATTTTACGTATATAATCCCCAATCAAAACAGAAACAGAAGCACCTGTGCCCCCTGCACTTCGAATAGGACCTGCAAATTGCATAGCAAAATAATCTTTTCCTTCTTTTGTTTTTTTTATTTTGAGTTCTACAAATCCTTCTAAAGGAGAACTAACTACTCCTAAAGTGATATACGTTAAGCCTGTTCTTATCCCAATCTCAATAGCTTCATGAACATGCTTGAAAGAACAATATTTTTGTTGTGCTACTTCCAGAGCAATGGTAAGTGCAACTCTCCAATCTAAAGATCCGTATTGTTTTTCTAATACTTTAATACGCTCTGCTACCCCTGAACCAATAATTTGAGGAGCAACAACAGAAATAATCCCTTCAACACGTTGAGCCATATCATGCACAAGAGGAATCTCTACTCTCTTCTCAGGATCAAGACCTTCTGCCCGCGCAGCACCTGCTAAGGTATAAGCAAGCTGGATCTCATCATCAATTTTTTCAAAATATTCTTTAGTGTTCATCGTCTGAAAAATTCATCATTTTTATTTCACGTGTTTGAAGATTCATGATAGGAACATGACAAGGATCAGGATTATGCCCTACTTTTTCTTGAAAAGATGTTTTAGACTGCCAACAAGAACCTGCAATAATCGCAACATTACGATAACTACTAATTTGCGATTTGTGAAGATGCCCTGTTGCAAAAATGTCAGGAACTTCTGTGATGACTAAGGAATCTTTTCTAACATCGGGAATGTATAAGGTAGAGGTATGAGTAGGAGCAAGGTGTCTTCTTTGTAAGAGAAATTTCATGATAAGATCAGCACGCTCTGAACCTCCTTGCGTGCGTATGGAATCCACATTTGCCGCGTAATAATCAAAACTATAACCATGATAAATGAGCACATCAAAACCGGGAAACCCTTTAGTTTTAGCAATATTAATTATTGCAGGATTGGTAACCATAACCGTGTTAGGAAGATCCCATAAAGGCTTGGAAAATTCAGTGTAAAGCTCTAATTGGGGTTCTGCAAGCCGCATGGCATCATGATTCCCAGGACAAAGAATAAGTTTGATATGTTCAGGAATTTGAGAAAAAATACGAGCAAACTCTTCATATTGTTTTTTGACATCAAGAAGGACAAGCTCCTTTTCTTGACCTGGATAAATACCAACACCATCCACTAAGTCACCGATGACAAAAACATAACCTACTTTTTTGGCAATTTTTTGTTGTTGTTCATTCCCCAGCTTTCCTTGAATCCAATCCATAAATCTTTGAAGCTCCTTTTCTAAGAAGAATTTAGAACCTACATGCACATCAGAAAGAAAAACCGCATAAATCTCTTCAGGAGATTTTTTGAGCTCTTTCGTAAAGGGAACATCTGGCCATAAAATTTTATTAGCAAAAAGAATCTTTTCTCCCGTACCCCCTATAATTCCCACTACTTCATCTAGGACTAATTCTTTTGCTTGAGAGTATACTTCTTCTTTACTTTTATTCACCAAAACCTTGATTAAGCCAGTTGGATCCTCGACCGTGAGCATAAGATTTCCATTCTTTGTTTCTTCTTTATCAGTAATCAAAGCGATGATAGAAACCTGATCCCTCTCTTTTTTTTCAAGCAGACGTGCAATAGAAGTAAGAGCAGTCAGTTCTTGTCTTTGTTGTAATATTTTTTCAATACTGGCATAGCGTACATTAAAGTAACTTACAAAATCTTGAAACTCTCTTTTTTTAGGAACTTCTTTGTAACTAAAGACAACTTCAAGTGGATTGAAAAGCGCTGGGGGGACCTCTTCTGATTTTTGGGGTAAGAGATCTTTCTCTGAAGTAAAGACAAAAGAAGGGTCTTGTATTTTTTTAAAAATTTTATCAAGAGAAAGAGGAGTATGCAACGCTTGAATAAGGTGATCACTCACCAAAATCTTGTGCTGTATCAGAAAGGATACTACCTTTTTCTTCTTTTCTTCTGTCATGGTTTCG
>JAGVYP010000004.1 GCA_018303205.1 Candidatus Woesearchaeota archaeon | reverse complement strand
GAAAAAAAGAGTTCTGATTATGGGAGCAGCAGGAAGAGACTTCCACAATTTTAACGTGCTCTTTCGCAACAATGAAACCTATGAAGTATCCTGTTTTACCGCAGCACAAATACCAGGTATTGCAGGAAGAACTTACCCTATGGTACTCGCAGGAAACTTATATAAGAAAGGAATTCCCATCTATGACGAGAAAGACCTTGTAAAAATAATAAAAACAAAAAAAATAGAACTTGTCGTCTTTAGCTATTCTGACATCGCACATACTGAGCTCATGCATAAGGCAAGCATCGTGAATGCTGCAGGAGCAGACTTCTGGCTTATCGGAGCAGAACACACCATGCTCAAAAGCACCAAAAAAGTCATCAGCGTTTGCGCAGTACGCACGGGATGTGGAAAATCACAAACTACGAGAAAAATTTGCCAGTTGTTAGAAAAAGAAGGAAAAAAAGTAGGAGTCATAAGACACCCCATGCCTTACGGTGACCTTTCAAAAATGATCGTGCAAAAATTTGCAACCTTCGAAGACTTAAGAACACAAAAATGCACCATCGAAGAGATGGAAGAGTACGAACCCCATGTCAGTGAAGGAAGACCTATCTACGCTGGCGTTGACTATGAAAAAATACTCAGACAAGCAGAACAAGACGTTGATTACATCATCTGGGATGGGGGCAATAATGACACTTCTTTTTACAAACCAAACTGCGATATCGTGGTGGTTGATCCCTTGCGGTTAGGCCATGAAACAGCTTACTATCCTGGAGAAGTAAACTTGAGAAGAGCACAGATTATAGTCATCAATAAAGTAAATACTGCGTCAAAAGAATCTGTAGAACAATTAAAGAAAAATATTCAGGAAGCAAATCCAAAAGCAGAAATCATTTTATCACAATCTCTCGTTACACCTGATGAAGATTTTCAAGGAAAAAAAGTCTTAGTCGTCGAAGATGGACCTACCGTAACTCACGGCGGTATGACCACAGGAGCAGGACTTGTAGCAGTACAACAGCAAAACGCGATAGCCATTGACCCTGAGCCTTTTCTGAAAGGCGAACTGAAAAAAACTTTTAAAAAATATCCTCATTTACAACACCACAAAATTTTGCCAGCGATGGGATATGGGAGAAAACAAATCAAGGATTTAGCAAAAACCATCAACAAAGCAACATGCGATCTCGTCATTACAGGAACTCCTATTGACTTACGAAGAGTTTTTCAAAAAGAAAAGATCAGAATCAATAAAAGAATCGTGCATGTACGCTATGATTCTGTACTTGATGAAAAAAAGCTGATGAAAATGATCAAGAGGCATCTCTAATGCACTTACTCACTTTTGATGACCTGAATACGAAACAGTTAAAAAAAATAGTCAAGCTTGCTCTGAAAATAAAAAGAAATCCCAGAAAATACTCAAGAAAACTGATAGAAAAACAAATCGTGATGTTCTTTCAGAAGCCCTCATTACGCACACGATTAAGTTTTGAATTAGGAATAGAACAAATGGGAGGCAATGCAGTCTTTTACGGAAAAGAACAAGCAACCATAGGACAAAAAGAAACCTGGGAAGACTTTGCTCACGTCATATCCAGCTACAATGCTCTTGGTATTGTCTGCAGACTCTTTGACCATGCTGATATCGAAAGAGTAGCAAGAGCAAGCAGCATTCCTGTCATCAATGCGCTCACGAATGAATTCCATCCCATGCAAGCAATTGCTGACTACATGACGATTTTTGAAACACAAAAAAATTACAAAGCAACTATCGCATTTATCGGTGATGCAAAAAATAATGTGACCCATTCACTCATGGAAGGAGCAAAGCTCCTCGGAGCAAGAGTGCATGTTGCCTCACCCAAAGGCTACGATCCTTTACCTTCTGTATACGAAAAAACAAAAGAGTTTGTAAAATTATTTCGAGATCCCCAAGAAGCTGTGAAAGACGCTGATTTTATTTACACCGATTCCTGGATGAGCTATAACATTCCAGAAAAAGAACTTGCAAAAAGAAAAAAAGACCTCAAAAAATATCAGGTAAATAGTCAATTGCTTTCCCATGCACCTGCATATGCAAAGATTATGCACTGCATGCCTGCAACAAGAGGAATGGAAATCACAACAGAAGTCTTGGAAGGAAAACAAAGCATTGTCTTACAACAAGCAGAGAATAGACTACACACGACAAAAGCAGTATTGATAAAATTTTTGTTATAAAATTTATTTTTATGAAAATCAGGTTCTCAATTTAAAAAATTAACAGCTCAAAAAACAAAACATTTATATATTAGTTCGTATCTATTAGATATGAATTCATATCTTTTTGATATTAAAATGCAAATCCTTGAACATGCTCCAACGCTCAATACCGTACTCATGGTAGAAGAAACTCTAAAAAAGATGGATGAAAGTGTGGTAACCATAGCAGAATTAAAAAGAAAACTTCCGAAACAGGTTAATCATAATATTCTGAAAATCATCCTAGAATATCTAGAAGAAAGCAACAAAATAGCAGTAACCATGAAAGGAATAACCTGGATTCATAACACCAATCAAAATTTAAGAAAAGCAATACAGAAAGGCCTTGAATTATGAAACAAATTAAAATTATTCTTTCTCCTGAAGCAGAAGAAGTATATCAGTACCTCAATAAAGAAGCTCCACAATCAAAAACAGAACAAATGATTCTCAATGCCACAAATAAGAAGATAGATCTCATTAAAGCAAATCCTCATTACGGAAATCCTATAGAAAAGAAAAAAATTCCAGAAATCTATAAAGAGAAATATGGAATAACAAACCTGTTTAGGGTTGAATTACCTCATTTTTGGAGAATGCTCTATACCTTAACTGAAGGAGAGAGTGAAATCGAAATTGTTGCATTCATTTTAGACATTACAGATCATAAAAAGTATAATAAAAAATTTGGATATCGAGAAAACTAATCAGATAAAAAAGAGGCATTATGCACGTCAAATCACTTCAATGCTATCACTGCGGAAAAAAATATCCGAGAAGCCATTTAGTGTATCATTGTTCTTGCGGAGGAAGTTTTGAAATTATCTATGATTATTCTCATTTGAAAAAACACCTCACCTGGAGAGAACTCCGCAAAAGATCTTTTAATCACTGGAGATATAAAGAGTTTTATCCCTTTCTCAAAGAAGATAAAATAGTTACCCTCAAGGAAGGAGCTACGCCTCTTGTAGAAAGTGCTCTTGAAAAAGATCTCTGGTTCAAAAATGAAACACTCAATCCAACAGGATCATTCAAAGATCGGGGAAGCACCATAGAAATTTCCCAAGCACTTTCTCAAAAAGCAAAAAGAGTGATCTGTGCATCTACAGGTAACATGGGAGCAAGCGTTGCAGCATACAGTGCAAGAGCAAAACTACCCTGTACGATTGTCATGCCCCGCGTTGTGCATGCTCCTGAAAAAATAGCACAGATGAAACATTTCAAAGCAAAAATTATTACTGTTCCGGGAGATTATGCTGCTGCAGAAAAACACGCTTATATGCTCTATCAAAAAAAAGGATCTTACTTGGTAGGAGATTATTGTTATCGCGGAGAAGGAGAAAAATCAATAGGCTTTGAAATTCTTGACCAAATGAAAAATGTTGATTTTGTTTTTTGTCCTATAGGCAATGGAACTTTAATTTCAGGGCTATGGAAAGCGATGAAAGAACTCAAAAAAGTAGGATTAGTAAAAAAACTTCCTCAACTTATGGGAGTACAAGCTTTGGGATGCAATACCGTAGTAAAAGCATGGAAAGAAGGAAAAAAAATAAAAAAAGTAATCCCAAAAACACTTGCATCAGCTATAGCATGCGGAAATCCTCTTGACGGAGAAAAAGCAGTACACGCATTTTTTGAAAGTCAGGGAAAAGGCATTCTGGTTTCAGATAAAGAAATTCTCTCTGCACAACATCGCATGCAACAACAAGGCTTGGACGTAGAACCTTCAGGAGCAGTAGCATATGCTGGGTACTTAAAAATAAAACCTAAAGGAAAATGTATTGCTCTTGCAACTGGGCATGGACTAAAATGTATTAAATAGATTTAAGTTTTATCTTGTTCTTATTTTTTTGAAAAGTAATATCAAAATGATCAAAAATACCTTCAATACCTAACACGAGTTCTGGTTCGTCTTCCTGCCCTTCTTTTGAAAGAACAACTAATAAAGGAATAGAAAAAGTAACTGATTGACGTCTTTCTTTTCCAACAAAAGTGATATCTGTTTTTGTTTCTATGACGTCTGATGATTCTCGAAAAGCATGAAGTTTATGTTCATTTCCTTTGATTTCAATACCTATTGCTTTTGCTAAAGATTCTGGAATAACACTTACATCACAACCACTGTCAATTAAAGCAGGAACATCAAGAGTAGTAATGGGACCATGGAGAGTAACGAGTATTTTTGGTCGAACAACAAAGCGATTTTCAATCTTTTCCTTTTTAAATCGATAGACGAGCGTCATTTTTAGAGTATAGAAAGGGTATTATTTACTTTTGTAATAAGCGGTTTCTTTTTAGGAAACACTTGTTTTGTTCTGTGGAGTACTCCCTTTAGATCAGTACCATGAGCTACAATGGTTTTGTCAACAATAGCAACCCATTCTCCAGCATACGTGCTAAGATCTTTTTCTAGATACCAAAGATAATCTTCGTAAGCCATATATCCATTAAAGTTTTTTGTCTTTATAAGTGTTTACCCAAGATTTCTGAAAATTTTTCGGATAAATAATGATAATATAGAAAATAATTAACAATAACATTTATAAACACCTTGCTTTTTCTGAGGAATATGGAAGCAACCATAGCAAATTTCAGGATGTCACGACACAGACAAAAAGTAAACCATATGATCCTTCATGTCCCCGGAGTAGACAACAAAGCAAAAGCTGAAAAACTCGTAGGAAAAGCTGTTTCCTGGAAAAGTCCTGCAGGCAAAGAAATCAAAGGAAAAATAGCTTCTGCACACGGCAATAGCGGAGCAGTACGAGCAATCTTCGAAACAGGAATGCCAGGACAAAGTTTAACTACAAAAGTAAAAGTAGCGTAAGAATTCTTATTTGTAAAAAACTAAATAAAATATAGAACAAAACAAGGAAAGAAAATTAAAAAATCAAAAATATTTACAACAAAGGAAGAGGAATAACGCCTTTTGCTCCTAGATAAACCAAGACTACACCGATAATAAAGCCAATAAGAAGACCTTTCATTAAATCAGAAGGACTGGTAATAAACGCTTTTTTGTTCAACATGGATATTCACCTCAATACCCCTTCTTTTTTCTTTTTCCTATATAAACCTTTCTTCTCGAAACCCTTAAATATTGCTTTTTTCCAAAAAGAGAGATGACCCTGAGTAAGTATGAAAGAAGACAAATGGAAGATGAGCTTTCAAGAATAAAAGAACATCTCAACCATATGCTTCATGAACTGGAAAGAGAACACCTTGCTCCTCATGAAGCATTAAAGCTTGTAGAACAAGAACAACACCTACGCAAAAAAATACAAGACATAGAAGAAGTCTTAGTTCCCCTTCTTATTGAGAGATACAAAATAGAAAAATCGTATAGAAGAAAAAATAGTAAAGCATTGCGAAAAGAAATACACAGAAAAATAAGAAACTGGCAAAAAAAACAAGCAGAAATGCAAGCAGAAGTAAGACAAGCAGTAAGCAAAGCAAAAGACCAACGACAAGAAGCCATACGCAAAGCAGCAGAAGAATATACCTCTACCCTGAAAGAAGTAGAAGAAAGAAAGAAAAAAGCAGCGTAAAACCGGAAATATTCCGGATTTTCTGAAAAAAATTTAAAAAATATATAATCAACTTTATAAGGAAAGAAAACTTAGATATTATTATGAGCGACGATAACTTACGAAATCTTGCAGATGCATTACACCTCGCAGGATCTTCTGGAGTTCCACTTGTTGGGGTCCCTGCAACAATTCTTGATCTTTACTTAGGAAGAAAACAAGCAGAAGAATACGAAAGAAGATTTCAAGAACTCAGAAGAGACCAAGCAAGACAAAATGAGCTCATACAAGAAGTGCTTAGCGCATTAAAAGAAAGAGGATATGATTCTGAGAATTACACACAAACACCAAATTCATTAGCCTCCAAAAGAGGAGCTTCTGCCTCTAGAAAACACCCAGCAAGTGGTTGGGGTGGTTGTTGCGGTGCTTTATCCGCACTTGTGCTTGGTATACCCATTCTTTATGGCATTGCTAAATCAGTAGATCCTATTGAAAACCTCACCACAGCAACTGAAAACCAAGATGACGAGCTTTACAGAGAATGGAAAATAGTAGTATACTCCCAAATAGATCTTCTTACTGATCGCTTAACAACTTTTCCTTCAGATTTCAGCTCTATAAGACTCACTGTAGATGGAGGAAAAAATGATGGAAAACGTGTCTATAATATTCAGGAAATAATGGTTCTTTTATATATGACCGGATTTGATATACCATTAGAAGAAAGAACAGATCAAAATGAGTTATGGGTTTCTATGAAAACAGCAACATACCAAGAAGCACTTAAAGCTACCCAGAGATCAATGGATGCATTAGTAGATAGAACAAATAAGGATATGAAAGGTAAAGAGAGAGTATGGGTTCAAGAAGATAAATTAACACGTCATGAATTACAAACTTTAGAAAGAGGCATAACATATCTGAAAGGTATAGATAATTCTTGGGATTTTTGGAATGAAAAGCCTGAGAAAAAATAGTGGTATCTTCTAAAAAAAGAATTCTTTTCTATAGTAAAGTTTAAATAGGTGGGAAAGAAAAAAGAAGGCATGAAGCTGAAAAATGTGGTGTTTATTAGTCTGATCCTTGTATTATTAATTGCACCAAGTGTAATGGCAGCAGATGCATCAGAAGTATGGGAAGGTATAAAGAAGGGTATTAGCAAAACATTTGAATTTATTGGAGAATGGACCTCGACCTTAACTTTAAATCCTGAAGACAATGCGACAGTTGGCTTTATAAGAGTCTGTTTCTTTATAATGGCTTTAGCTATTATCCATGCGGGAACAACAAGAGTTTTTCAAAATCAAGAAATAAATCAAGGCGCTTTAATTGCAATCTCTGTTATCATGGCTACCATCGGTACAGCAATGGTACCTGCTAAGATTATTATCGCTGGAAGTGGAATTTTTGCTGTTCTCATCGCATGGGGTGCTACAGTTGGCATTCATATCGCTATTATGTATTTCATGTGGGACTGGGAATTAGAAGGATGGAGTCCAGGAGCGATGATCTTTGTTAAATCATTCGCTTATCTTACCTTTTTGATCTTATTAATTTTTGTATATCAATCATTACACATTGAATGGGCTTGGTTTATAGACGCAGGTTAAGAGGTATCATATGGTAGTAGAAGCAGCAGCATTTACCCCTTTATTTGCCTTGGCTGTACTAGCTTCAATTGTAGCAAAATATTTTGTAGATGGAAGCCAAGGAGGAGGGAACACCCATTCCAGGTACCCCTCACCGAGAAAATATCCTGCACCAACTCCTGTAAGAACAACACACCAAGGGGAACCGATTCCTCCTGCTGCACCAAGAGGACCTCCCGAAGACAGAGAAATTATGTATGATAATATTCAACAAATGGAAATGTGGGACGAAGCAGTTATTGCAGAAGAAGAAAGAAAAAATCATGGATTGAAAGATGTTCATGATGCTTTAGGAAAAATAAAAAAGATAAAAGATAAACAAAGATTCTCACAGGAGTTAATCCAGAGATTGAGATTTTTCTTGAATCATCATCAAACATATTACCAAAAGTATTTACGCTATTTTGCTGTAATAGAATCAAGAATAGAGGAAGGATTAAATAAAAGAAGAACAAGGTATCACGCACAATATCAAAATCTCATGAAAGATAAAGAGATGCAAGAGATACTTGTGGCTATCCGGAGAGATACAGGAGGAGAAAAACCATTTGGACATCAATATGAAGAAGCATTGGCTAATGCTATCCGTACGATACAATTAATGATAAACGAAAATGTTCCAGACTCTCTTAAAAAAGAGAACGACGATGTCTTCAGAATAAAGAGTATTCAAGGTTATTTAGCAACGGCAATGAAAACCAAAGAAGAAGAATTAAAACATTTACGAGCAGTTATCCCCCTTGTAGAAAGATTGAACGCTATTGCGGCAGCTGCAGCTGGACAAGCTCAAGCACGAGCAGCTGTTTGATCATCCGTTCCCATTACTGCTTCTAAACTATTCTTTCCAGCCCACCAAAGCAAACGTACTAAAGTACCTGCAGGAGTTCCAGCTGGTAAGAAGAAAACATCAGTAGGCAAGAGAAGATGCTTTCCTGTTCTTTTCACAAGTTCTGCTTGACCATCAAGCGTTTTTGTATCAATATGTTTTGGTCCAAAAGTTTTTTCATTATAAGGTAGGAGCTTGCTAACAAAATCACCGGCCCATTTAGCAACGGAAATGGGTAAGTATAAAGTTTGACAACCAAATGAGCCTAATTTATAGGCTAGACCAAACATACCTTTTTTAGGTTTTATTTTTTCTAAGCCTCTTCCTGTTCCACGAACAATCTCATCTAATGCTGCAAAACCAGATCCGTATTTAATTACGTTATAGGCTTCTGAAGTTATATTTGTCCATAAGCCTTCTTTAGATTTTGCTACAAGATGTTCTGCAATAACCGTTCCTGTTTTTGGTTTTTGGTATCTTAATCTTGCATATTCACCAACAGCTATTGGTTTGTATGCTTGCATTGCTTTAATAATAGCTACATCGCTTGCTGAATGTTTTCCATGCTCTGCTTTTAATTCAGCTATACGATCTGTTAAATATCGAACAGTATGTTCTACTTGAACTAGATCTGAATTTTGTAACCGTCTTGTTCTTTCTTCAATTAACTCGGAAATACGACTATCTAAAGAAGCCAATGCATCGTTGGTTGAAGATTGTGCAAGAGTTCTTGGATCTTGTGGTGTACCATCAGTATTTGTTATTATAAGTCCAGTTGCTGTTCTTTGTTCATTTGCTATAAATCCTTGATAAGATGTGTCTAATAAATATTGTAAAGGATCATCTATAAAAGAAACATCTGTTTTTTTAGCTCTTGGCAAAGTTCCATGCGCTTCTTTAAATTCAGTTACTACTTGTTGTAGAGCTGCATACGCACCCTTCTTCCCTTCACTAGTTTTAAATCTCTCTAATCCGCGCACTTCATTTTGTAATCTTGCTAAATCTTCAGCATATTTTTTTTCTCTTTGCTCTGTTAAGGTAAATTCATCAAAATTAGCATTCATAAATGATTGTAAAGTATTCGCATACCAAATATTTTCTTCTCCTTCCCTGGGGTTTGCACCATGCTGATCTACAAATTCACGAACTGCAGCTTGTGCTTTTTGGTATCTAGCTTTTTTGGTAGATTGATCTTGCACACCGCCTAAAGCTGTGATCGCAGCTTCAATTTTTCCTATAGCTTTGAGATATTCTGTATTTTCAACCTCTTTCTGAGAGCCAAGATAATCCATATTTGTTTTATATGCAGTTTCCAATTCAGATTCAGGTAATCCCAGAGTACTTTTTAGTACTCCCTCTAATGCATCAAAAGTCCAAGAGACATCTTGCCCATCTTTTTTTTGTTGAGCAAGAGCTTGATCTACTCTTTTTGCAGTAGCATACAACATAATCATTCTTCGAACTACAACATCACGATCTGCTTTTTCTCCACCGCTCAATTTGCTAATGTCTTCTTCATTTGTTCTCTTGA
>JAGVYP010000025.1 GCA_018303205.1 Candidatus Woesearchaeota archaeon | reverse complement strand
GAAATAATTCTATTTAAATTTATTCAAAAAAATATGATAGAATATGATGTGAAGTCTGTACTAAAGAATATCCACTTTGATACCTATACCTTTTAAAGCAACAATGACTTTTTGAACATCCGGTTTTTTTATTAAAAAATGATCTCTGGAATATGCAGCTATAGGCATGATAGTAACACCAGCTTTTGCTAGACAGTCAGCTATTTTTGCCGTAACGCCACACACATTCATAGGAAAAACGATGTCTAACGTTAACACTTTCCAATTATTTTCTCTTTGTATGACATCCTTTTTTTTAACTTTTTTCAAATCCACAATTACTGTAATTTCCTTATCATCTTGGATAGTAGCAAATGCATGTGGATCTGGTTTTTTTGATTTAATAAAAGCAAAGGTTTCTGGCAAGATGTAGGCTTTTGCATTTTTAAAATAATTTTCAAGATTCATAACCATAAAAGAAGATGGACAAATATAAATATATCGAATATTTCATTTCAGAATGAAAAAGATTAAACCAGCGTCGCTAATTTCAAGTCTGTTTTGAGTTCCATCAGGTCAAAGCTGGCCATGCGTTTTTTGTGTTCATCTTTGAGTGATTTCAAGACCATTTCTGCTTCTGCTATGGTTTGCTTTGCTTCTTCAAAAGATCTTTGTTCAAGAAGAGATCGTGCTTCTTTAAAGAGGTCTTCAATGTTTTTTCCTTCAACAGCTTTGGTTATTATTACCGGTTTTTTCTCTTTCCTATTTTTTAATGCGCTCACTTCTTTAACCATATGCTCACGAGCATTTTCCAATGCTTGTTCTTCTTCCTGCACGTATTGCTTTTCTTCTTCAAATGCAGCTTCTTCTGCTTCCAAAGCCTTCTGTTTTTCTGTAAGATAGCGTTCTTGTTTCTCAAGCGCCATCCTCTTTTGTCCCCCTTCTTGTTTTAAGGTTTTTTCTTGTCTTTTTAATGCACTGAGTTTATTTCGTTCAGTTTCAGAGTAGGATTGTTCTTTGGTTTTGATTTCTTTTTCTAATTGTTGTAAGACTTCGTGTTTGGTGAGCGCTTTTACTCCCATTTTTTCCAAGCGTTTTTTCGCATCTTGCGCATAGCCTTCTAATTTTTGGTGTTCTGCTTGGAGTTTTGCAATGTTCTCTTTCAAAGCTTTGCTTTTGTTGATTCTTTCAAGTTTTTTCTCTGATTGTGTAACAAGGAGCGCGTATTTTTTCTTGTCTTTTTCTACTTTATTTTCTCGTTCTTTCAAATTTTTGAATTTGTTGGAGAGATCTGTTTCTACGATACTGAGTTTTTCTTGTGTTTTTTCTAAAATCTGGATCTTTTGAACAATGCTTTCTTCTTCTCTTTGCAGTACTTTTTGGTCTTTTTCTAGTCGTGTGACAATCTGCTTTATTTCTGTTTCCTTTTCTTTCAAGAGGGTAAGATCATCTTCAATGACGTCTGTGCTTTGTTGTTTTTGTTTTTTGATAAATGCGATAGTTTCTTTGAGGTGTTGTTCTTTGGTTTTCCATTCGTCTTTGAGGGAGTCCAGTTGTGCTTGGTATCCTTTCATTTCTGTTTCCAGGTCTTCTTTTTCTTTTTTGATTTGTTCTTGTGCATCCCTGATTTGGTGTTCAGTGTCAATCCATTTGAGTTTTTCGTTCATGAATTCTTTTTCTTGGGTATGGAGGATTTTGAAGGATTCTTCGAGTTGTTTTTTCTTTTCGTTATATTGTGAGCTCATGCGTTCTAGTTCTGTTATTCTTGTTTCTATTTTTTCTTCTTGTTCTTTTACTTTGTCTTCTCTTTTTTGAATATTGATGAGGACTTCTCTTTTTTCTTTGAGTTCGTGTTGCACGACTTTTTGTGCTTCGTTGAGTTTGGATGCTGCGTCTTTAAGTTGTCCTTCATGGATTCCAAGATTTTTTTCTTTTTGGAGAAGTTGTGCTTCTTGTCTTTTGGTACTCTCTCGTCCTTTTTGGAGTCTGTCTTCTACTTCTCTTTCTCGTGCTATAATGGTTTGTTCTTTTCTTTTGAGTTCTCGTATCAGTTCTTGTTTTTCTTTGGCTGCTGCAGTCATTGCTTCTTCTTTGATGCGTTCTTCTTGATCTTTGAGTGCTTGTTGTTTTTCAGCCAGTTCTCGTTCTTTCTTCTGTTTGTATTTTCCGAGGGTTTCCGTAAGGTGTTGTTCTTGTTCTTCTACTTTCGTTGTTTTGATCTCTAGTGTTTTTGTTTCTTGTTGAAGCGTTTGTTCTGCTTTGAGTATTTCCGCTTCCTTTTTATCTAAGAGTTGTTCTTTTTTATTGAGAAGGTTTTCCCAGTGTGCCAGGTCAACTGTTTTAGTATGGACTTCTTTTTCCAGTGATTCTAATGCCCGTCTACGTTCTTTGCTTCTTTTGGCTTCTTTTTCTATATTTTTAATATAGACTTCTCGTTCTGCGATTTGTGTTTCGATAAGGTCATATTCTTTTTTTATCTTAGCAAGATCGCTCAGTCGTCTTTCAAAGTCTTTTTCTTGTTTGAGAAGGATTTGTTCTTTTTTCTTGAGGAGTTCTTCTTGTGCTCTGAGCTTTCCTGCTTTTTGTATGGTTTCTTGTGCTTGTTTTCTAAAGGTTTCAGTTTTTGCTTCTTCTTTTTGTAATTCCTGGAGTTGTTTTTGTTTTTCATTAACTTGTATTTCGAGTGAATTCTTTTCTTGAAGGTAGACAGCTGTTTGTTCTTTGAGCTCATTATTTTTTTGGAGTGACGCTTCATAAGCTTCTTGTTCTTCTTTGAGGTTGTGGAGGATATCTGCTTCCATGCGTTCAATGCGTTTTTCTTCTTGTTCGAGTTCTTTTTCTTTTTTTCCTGCTTCGCTGATTGCTTCTTTGAGTTTTTTTCTTATTTCTGTTAAATCTTGTTCTTCTGTAAGAATTTGTTTTTCTCGTTCTGCAAGTTTCTGTTCTTTGCTTGTTCTTTCTCGTGTTTCTTTGCGTGCTTGATCCAGTTCAGTTTTCATGTCTTTTTTTAATTGTTCTAAAGAGGTTATTTCTTCTTTGAGCTTGTCTCGTTGTTCTGCTTTTTCGTCCCTGTCGTCAAGGTCTCTTTTTTTGTCATTAAGAATGTCTTGTTGTTGTTTTATTTTTTCTTTGATGCCTTGCAAGAGAGTTTCTTGTTGTTTGAGTTGTTCTTCGTGTTCGTGTTGGTCAAGAATTTTTCTCTTGAGAAGTTGCAAATCTTTTACCAGGGTATTATGCTCTTCAGTAAGCCTTTTATTTTCTTGGTCTAGTTTTTCGAGAATGCTGAGTTTTTGTTGAAGTGCTTGTTCTCTTTTTGCTAGTTTTTGTTCAAGTGTATCAAGTTCTTTTTTCTTTGCTTTGACCTTGACATGGCGTTCTGCTACATGTTGTTCTTTTTCTGCTACTTGCTCATGTTTTGGTCGCAAAAATAGTAGTCTTGACCTTGGAGAATCTCCTATGCCCATTCCACACCCCTTTTTATAGTTCGTACCCTTTGGGTTTATATACTTTTCTAAGAAAAAGGTGTGTCCCAAATGTTGGTTAGCAGCATAAGGTCGAGTGTTTAAACAAAAAAGATAAACAGTGACAAAGGGGATGCTCTGAGATTTGGGACACACCCTAAGAAAAAACAATTTTTGACTATATGGGAATATTTTGGTGTTTTTTATTTTTTAATCGTTTATGAGAGTATATATTAAAAAAACAAGAGAAAGAAACAAGAATCAAAAAAGAGAAAGAGCATGAAAAGGAAGCTTTTTAAATCCCTTGACATCTCTGCTCTTGATGAAAGACATAACTCAACCCAAACAAGCAGGAACGACAAGTTTTCCTTGTCCTCAGTGCGGAAAAACGACGATTGTGCGAACACGCCATGAACGCCAAATTGCCACCAAGTATAGGTGTGCTCAGTGCAACTTTGAAGGACCTAACTAGGAACCATGGCAAAGGTTATTGTAACGCTAAAACTCATGCCAGACTCTCCTGAGGTGGATCTTTCTTTAGTCAAAGACCACGCGCGAAAGCTTGTGGAAAAGTACGGAGCACAATATGGTAAAGATGAAATGCATCCTGTAGCCTTTGGACTAAAGGCATTACACCTTATTCTTATCGTTGATGAAGAACAAGGAAGCACGGATAAACTCGAAGCACAACTCAAAACCATCCAAGGAGTACAATCAGTAGAAGTCATAGACGTCAGAAGAGCATTAGGATAATTTCTTTAACAAATTTATAACGTGTTCTTTTTTCATCGTGGTTCGTATTCCTGTATGTGAAAAATGCGTGTGTACCACTTTGTGTTTTTCAGTTTCTATGGCTTTTCGTATTTTTTCAAAAGAAGGAACAGATTTTATTTTCTCTTTTTTTGCAATTTCGTGAATATCATAAAAAGGTAAGGAAGGGATCGAAGATTCTTCAGCAATCAGAGCTGTTAATTTTTTTGTTTGGGTACTCATGATTTTTTCAGCTGCCTGAGCTATTTTTTTTGCAAGAGGGATATCCCATAATGCTCCATTCCAGAGAGGACCTGCCCCTTCTACCATGCCTTGCTGTTGAAGAACAGTGTCGCATGCTGTTTTCGATTTTTCCATTCTGAAAAAAATTCTCATGTAATGTTCATGACTATAGGAATAAATCGGTGTCAATGCTTTTTCATATTGCGCGGCAATGAGTTGTACTTTTCTGATCAAGATGCGCAAACCGATCTCATGTTTTATTGCAGTACGCAAGGGTAATGCCCAATATTTGCGCATGCATGCTTGAGGATAGGTTCCGGCAAGGCAAGACGTGTCTGTAGCAGTTACTGCGAGAATTCCTCCGCGAGACAATCGCTGCACGGCAATGTCCAGAAAAGGATTGGGACTTCCAAAAGGGTCAATGTCAATATAATCAAAACCTGATGATCCCCATAAAAATTGATTTGCATCTTTCTGGTAGATATGAATATGATGGTTTTGTTTTTTCTCTTTGTTTTTGAAAATCTCTTCATTATTTTCGTCGTACCTATTTAACTTGTTATGAAACAAATTTTCTTTGATGAGAAGTACTGCTTTTTCATTCTGATCGTTCAAAAAGAGATGATGAATTTTTCCCATGTCGAGCTCCTTGCAAAATCTGATGCTTCTGATTCCTGTTCCTGCAAGAGGATCTGCTATGCGCATGGCTTTATCGGGAATTGCGTTCAGAAGAAGAATCGTGATATCCCTATTCGTTTGCATGACAGGATTATAAAATACCGGCATTTTTTTAGAAGGAATACGTGCTTCAGATGTTACAATTCTTGCTTTGCCTTCTTGTACAATTTTTTCTTTTGGTATTTTCATCGTTCTTTCTGAAAAGAGTTCTTCTTTTTATGCTTTGCTTATTCATGAACCTTTTTTTTCTAGAGAGTGGTTTTCTGTAGCTGTACTGTCTTCTAGCAACTATAACATCCTTTCACACCAAGTGGGTTTGCGGAGATCCACTGCTCCCTTGTCGCAGAATTTTGCGTCGAGAACCCTGCATGAATCGGGTTCTCTCCTGAGATGACTCCAAGGCAAACCCACAAACGTAACTGTACCATCATTTACAAACATTTATATAACATTTTATGAGGATAATGCTTATGGGAAAGCGTTTGCAATTGTGGAGCTGGTGTACCTATGATCTTGCAAATACTGCTTTCTCTGCGCTGTTTGTTTCTTTTTTCTTTCCACTTTATATTAAAGCGTACTTAGGAGGTAATGAGTTTCATATAGGTCTTGTATTTGGAATTTCTATGTTGCTTGTTGCAGTAGGCGTTCCGATTATAGGTGCTATGAGTGATCGGATGAAGAGAAGAATGCCTTTTATTGTTTTTTTTACATTTTTTTGTTGTCTTTTTACGTGGTTAATTATGTACATGAATCTTTTTTGGGCTTTGATTTTTGGTCTTCTTGCTAATCTTTTTTATCATGCGTCTTTGGGTGTTTACAATGCGTTGCTTCCTGAAGTTGCTTCTCCGAAAGAGCGAGGAAAAATTTCAGGATATGGTGTAGCAGCAGGATACTTAGGAACGCTTCTCAGTCTTGTTGCGGTTTATTTTTTATTTTCTTATTATGGATGGGAGAGTGTAGAAGGAATAAAAGCAACTTTTCCATTGACTGCTCTGCTTTTTTTTATACCTGCACTTTTTACTTTTTTCTTTGCTGAACAAAAAAAGAAAACAAGAGAAACACCTTTTTTTCAAACCGTGAAGAAGTCAATAGCTGATACTTTATTCACTTGTAAACATGTAAGTCAATACAAAAACTTTGTACTTTTTCTTATTGCAGTGTTTATGTTTGTGAATGCTATCAGTGCAGTGATTGTGTTTCTCTATTTGTATGGGAACACGCAAATTGGATTGACGATTAAAGACTTTACCTGGGTGTATGGTTATTTCTCTCTTGCTTCATTGTTAGGAGCATTGGTGATTGGAAAAATATCAGATAAGATAGGATATAAAAGAACTCTTGTCTTAAGCGGTTACTTGTGGATTCCTGTTATTCTTCTCCTTCTTTTTGTGCAAAGCTATGAGATGTTCCTTCTTGCAGGCATTTTAGGAGGATTGGCATTGGGTATTTTTTGGACAGCACAGCGTCCTTTGTTGATACAACTGGTTCCTCAAAAAGAAATCGGACAATTCTTTGGTTTTCTGGAGTTCACGGATAAGGTTTCAGGTATTTTTGGGCCTATTATTTTTGGGTATCTTGCTTTGCAGAATTATCAACTTGCTATGTTTTCTCTGCTCGGTTTTTTTCTGGTAGGTCTTTTTTTGCTCTCTTTTGTCAAGGTGGATCATGACGCAGTATGAGCATAGTGCAGGCGTTGTTCTTTTCTGTCTTCAAGAAGGAAAAACCGTGTACCTTCTTCTTCATTACCCTAACGGACATTGGGATTATGTGAAGGGAAATCGGGAAAAACAGGAAACGCTTCAACAAACCGTATTGCGTGAATGCCAAGAAGAAACAGGGCTCAAGCATATCAAGTTTATTCCCTGTTTTGAAGAAACCGTGCACTATTTTTTCAAACGGGAAAAAGACGTTGTTGCGAAAGACGTGGTTTTCCTTCTGGGTATGGCAAGTTCCGTAAAAGTTCGTCTTTCTTCTGAGCACACAGGCTTTGTATGGTTACCGTATGAGAAAGCAGTAGAAAAAGTTACGTTTCCCAATGCGAAAACATTGCTTAAAAAAGCTCATGAGCATCTACAAAGCATATAAAAGTTTATTTTTTAATTTTATTTTTAATGTTTTTTGTATTTTTTATGTCTTGAATATACATGATTTTTATTTTGTCAAAAAAAAAGAAGAGAAATCACCTTTTAGTTAGAGCTTCCACTTTGAAAAAGAAAGAAGCTTTTTGTCGAAGAAAAGAGGAGTTGACCGATATGTTTTTATAAACATACATACAACATATATTTCTATGGATGTTCGAAAGATTATTCGTTTTGGAAAGTCAAGCTTTGTTATTTCTCTTCCTAAATCCTGGTTGAAGAAGCATAATCTGCAGAAAGGAGATCTGCTTACACTCGAAGAGGGCACGCATCAACTTGTTATCAAAGCAAGGGAACATGCTACTCCTTTGGTTCTTGAAAAAAAGGTGATCCAAGCAAACGGAAAAGAGATATCACGTATACGTTCTGAGATCATCGCTGCATATCTTGCAGGGTATGACATCATCAAAATTATAGGAATGAATCTTAAACCCCATGCAAAAGAGATCAAAGAAACTCTCCATAATCTAGCAGGAATAGAACTCCTTGAACAGGATAATACGAATATTCTGGCTAAGACGCTGCTGAATTCTGAAGAAATTTCAATTCCCATTCTTGTACGAAGAATGGATAATATCATTCGGACCATGTTTCAGAATAATTTTGAACATGAACCAAGTGAGGTACTCCTTGAGAGGGATATGGATGTAAATCGTTTATTTTATCTGGTCCATAGAGTGATGAATGCTGCACTTGATAATCCTCCTTTACTGCAAAAACTGAAGCTGACACATACGGGATTACAAAAGCATATGAAAATTACGGGATATCTTGAGTCGATAGGGGATTATCTCAAAAGGATTAGTAGAAATTTGCAGAGAGCAAAAGTAACCAAGGAAGAAAAAGAGAAAATTCTTGATGTGTTGAAACATTTGTATGCTCAGTATATCTTGGCGATGAAAGCGTATCATACGGAAAATACAGAGCTTGCATTTCAAGTAGAACTAGGGTACAAGAATAGTATGGAAAAATGCAATGCGGTGCACAATCTCGTTACAGGGTTACCCTCTACAGAATTAGTCTATAATCTTAAGTCGATGTGTGCTGCAATCAAGAAGATTGTAAGAACACTCACGGTAGAAATCTGAGCGTAAAAAGTCTCTCTGATAATTCTTTCTATTTTTTATTCTATCTGTCTTCCTATTTATTTTTTTGTATTTTCTCTTATTAGGTATTTTAAAAAAAAATTCATTCTGAATGATTGGTCAAAAACCACCATTCAAAGAATAGTGAAATTTAGCGTTTAAAAAGCAAGAAGAGATAAAAAAAAGAGGGAGCAAAAAAGGAAAGGAAAAATTGACGAGGAAAAGCGTACCGCAACCTTTATAAAGGAGGTGCTTATTTCAAAGAAATCGAGGGATGGGACGGTGAAGAGCTGTGCTATGCCCGCTTTGGAAAAGCTGATTCTTTCTCTCGGTGGAGTAACACTTTATGGCACGTATGCATTCACGAAGAAAAGGAAAATCAGGTTCAAAACGTCCTGCAAAGCCCCAAACACCCGTATGGATGTCCCATCCTACGAAGGAAGTTGAGATTTTAATTATGAAATTAGCTAAGGAGAAAAAAGCGCCTTCTGAGATTGGAATGATTTTACGTGATAGTTATGGAATTCCCAGAGTAAAAGCAGTCACAGGAAAAACGATTATGCAAATTATGAAGGAGAAAAATATTGCTCCTGAAGTTCCTGAAGATTTGCTTGCTCTGATTAGGAAATTACTTGAATTGGATAAGCATTTGGAAGAGAATAAGCAAGATATGCCTGCAAAAAGAGGTTTTCAACTTACAGAGTCTAAGATACGAAGAGTGGTAAAGTATTATGTGCGAAAAGGCACTTTACCTATCAGTTGGAAGTACGATCTTGAAAGCTTGAAGATTTACGGAGCATAAATTTTATATTTTTTTTATGTCTCTTTTATTTTTTATGAGTTAGGTGATGTCTTTCTTTTGAATTTTTGTTTGAGGTTTTTTTTACATGAAGAAAAAAAAAGTGATTACGATAACAACGGGAAGATGTTAAAGAATGTTTCTTACTCGATCAACCATTTCTGCTACGTCTTGTCCTTTTTTGGTGAGTGCTAATAATTTGAGTCTTCCTTGTTTATCAAAAGTAATGAGGTTTTCCCGTTCCATATCTTGAAGAATTTTAACAACATGGGAATAGGTACAGTCTGTTTGTTTTGCAAGAGAGCTTGCGTACATTTCACCTTTTGCATTTTTGAGCGTAATGAGCATCATGGCAGGTTTTTCGCGAAAAAGAGCATTGAAGATTTCTTTATTTTTTAACATGGACTCCCCCAAATATCTTGTCTAAAACGTATGTTGTAAAAGTTATTTAGCAGTATATAAATCTTTCGTTCTTGACATGAACAAAAGACAACCAAAAAAGGGAACAACAGGTTTATAAAACCTTCGATCCTCCTCGATAAAATGACAGAACTTCTCTTTGCGCATGAACAGATGAGGCCTGTACAAGAAGAGCTCATACGTACACTGCAAAAGGCTCTTGAAGAAAAAAAACATTGCCTGATTCACGCGCCTACAGGACTGGGAAAAACAGCAGCGGCACTTGCTCCCTCGTTAGCACTTGCAAAACAGAAAAATCTTACTGTTCTCTTTCTTACTTCAAGGCATACTCAGCATGAAATCGTCTTGGAAACTATCAAAAAGATAAAACAAAAACACCAAGAACCCCTTGAAGCAGTGAGTATCATTGGAAAAAAATGGATGTGCGCACAGGAAAATACAACCCTCATGCAGAGCAATGACTTTGCAGAATTTTGCAAAGCACTTCGTGAAAACGAGCAATGCAGTTTTTACACCCATACCAGAACAAAAAAAGGAGAGAAAACACCGCAAGCACAGCAAAGCATTTCCCAATTAAAAGTGCTTTCTCCTCATTCTGCAGAACATATCTTGAAAACAGGAAAACAGGAAGAACTTTGCCCTTATGAACTTTCTCTACTGATGGCAGAAGATGCAAGGGTTATTGTTACGGATTATTATTATCTATTTCATGAAAAAATACGAGAAGGATTTCTACAAAAAATCAACAAGCGCTTAGAAGACTGTATTCTCATTGTAGATGAAGGTCATAATCTTCCCACACGAGCAAGAGAACTCATGACAAGCAGATTAACAACCTTGATGATCAAGCGAGCAATAAAAGAAGCAAAAAAATATCATCTGGAAAGTATTCTCTCTTTGTTGTCAGAATTGCAAAATATCTTAATGCTATTGGCACATCCTATAAAAGAGGAAGGTGAAAAACTAGTAAAAAAAGAAACCTTTGTCAAAGAAGTAAACGCGAAAATAGACTATGAGCATTGTATTGAAGATTTGTACTCTTTTGCAGATGAAGTGCGTGAGCAACAAAAAACCTCTTCTTTAGGAAGCATCGCACTTTTTCTTGAAAACTGGTTGGGTCCTGATGAAGGTTATAGCAGGATACTCAAAGTAACCAAAGATAATCTTATTCTTTCACATCGTTGCCTTGATCCTTCTCTGATAACACGCCCTGTATTTGAGCAGAGCTATGCAAGTATCGTCATGAGCGGAACCTTAATACCTCTAGAAATGTATCAAGAACTTTTGGGATTAGAAACAGCAACAATAAAATCATTTGAAAGCCCTTTCCCAGAGGAAAATAGATTAATGCTTATTGTTCCCAAAACAACAACAAAATACAGCATGCGTTCTGATCAACAATTTGTTGCTATAGCACAGTATTGCGCAGATATTGCAAATGCAACTCCAGGAAATGTTGCAATCTTCTTTCCGAGTTATGGAGTGAGAGACAGAGTTGTTGAACATTTTGCAGGATGGTGTAAAAAAAGTCAGATCTTAGAGAATAGAAATCTTAGCAAAGAACAAAAACAGGAACTGCTTGAAAAATTCAAATCCTACAAATCAGTAGGGGCTGTGCTCTTAGGAGCTGCGGCAGGAAGTTTTGGAGAAGGAATCGATTTACCTGGTGACTTGTTAAAAACAGTTATTGTGGTTGGTCTTCCGTTAGAAAAGCCTGATCTTGAAACACAAGAACTCATTAATTATTTTGATAAAAAATGCGGCAAAGGATGGGAATATGGTTATGTGCTTCCTGCAATTACGAAAACACTACAGAATGCGGGAAGATGTATTCGCACAGAAACTGATCGTGGAGTTATTGTTTTTCTTGACGAACGTTATGCTTGGCCACAATATCTGCGTTGTTTTCCGCAGGAGTGGAACTTAAAATTAAGTGGTAATCCTGCTGAAAAAGTAGAGCAATTCTTTCGTGAGAAATAAGAATCTCTGAAAATAAGATGAACAATAATTAGGTCATATTAGTTTAGGACAAAAATTTGTTATAATTTGTCACCCTGGCGTAAAATCAGGAGAATACCCGATTCATGCAGGGTGTTCGACACAAAACCTACGAGGGACGAGTAGAAAACCGCCGTGACAAATTATAACTTATTAATGGCGTGTATTATATTTTAGAAAAAATAATAAAAGGGATAAGAAAAGGAATAAAAAATGAGGCACAAGAAGATAATAACAGAGAAGCCCCAGTAGTAATATTTAAATAGACCTTTTTCTCAAAGGACAAAAAAGAGGTGATGAGTTGATTGAGCTCTCTTTCTTTCGAAAGAAATTAGTCAAAACAACAAAGGTAACAGAAAAGTTGATCCTTTCATGTTTGCGCTCTAAGAAACCCTTTTGGATGGATATGACAGGTTACCATCCTAAAGAAATCGAGCTTCTCAGAAGAATATTCAAGATACATCATCTCACCATTGAAGACTGTACTCATGGGGGAACAAGACCTAAGGTGGATCAGTTTTTACATCATGACTACCTCGTTTTTTATAGCATTAAAGGGAATCATCGTTCTACGATTACGTTACCTCAGCTCAACTTTTTTATAGGGAAAAATTTTCTCATTTCCCTGCATAAAGAGAATCTTCCAAGCACTGACCAGCTGAAACGTGATGAAGGTCTCTGCAAAGAATTACTTCCCAAAGGACCAGATTATCTTCTTCATTATATCATTGATGTGGAAGTAGATCATTACTTTGTAGTTTTGGAAAAATTTGAACAAGAGCTTGATCGTCTTCAAGACCATGTGTTAGAAGACTCTCGCCCCGGAAGTCTCCAAAAGCTGTTTCATATCAAAAAACAGATTACTCAGCTGAAAAGACTGCTTACTCCAGAAAGAAATCTTATCTCTACGCTTATGCAACCCCAGATAAGGTATATAAGTGATGCCATGGATCTTTACTTTCGGGATGTAGAAGAACATTTGATTCATTTTGATGATCGTATTGATACTGACAGGGATATTATTACTACGGTTATTGATCTTCATGTCTCTGTGACGAGCAATAAACTCAATGAAATTATGAAAGTGCTTACGGTTATTGCGACCATTATGTTACCCTTAACGGTCATCGTGGGTATTTATGGAATGAACTTTAAGTATATGCCTGAATTAGGATGGAAATATGGATACTTTGGTGTTTTGACCATTATGGTCCTTATCGCTATTTTCATGCTTTCTTGGTTCAAGCGAAGAAAATGGATTGGGGTGTGATTTCCGATCTTCCGGTAGTGAGGAAACCACTCCAGTATACAAAATAGTAATATTTATATATTCCTTTCTCGCAAAAGCCATCATGCGCTTATTCCCTGTTATTATATCCTATATCCTTCTCTTGGGTATGACCCTAATAACAGTACAAGCAGCTATATACACTTTAAGTCCTGCAGAGGTTTGGGAAGGTTCAACGACCACATTTTCTTTGCGTGTTAACAATTATCTTCAAACTCCTGCAATTACCGATATTCAAGTTCTTGCCAATGGGTTTACTATTACGCAAATACAAGACTATAAGGCATGGCAAGAAAACGCTGCAGGTTCTATTGCACATTGGAGCAGTGGTTCTATCAATGATGAAGTGGAAGTAGCACGATTTGATTATACTGCAAAAGCACCCTCAGGTATTATAGGTCAAACCATACAAAATATTGATGTTACAGGAAATGATGGAACAACCACACTTCGCGTAACTGTCAAAGAAGATCTTACAGGTCCTTTATTCTTGCTTACCCTGCCTTTTGATGGCAGTTACTTCAGGGAAGGTATCCTCAACCAACAAGTCAGTGCAGAAGTTGAAGATCCTGAAACAGGAGTAGAACAAGCTAGTTTTAGCTATCGATTTTGCAGTAGCAATAGCAGCACAACCGTAGCACTTATACAAAATGCAACAGAAGTACTGCTTTGGGAAAACCGTGTTGATCTCTCAGCCTTTAAGCAAGGTGATGAACTCTGTTTTACCTTCAGAGCAAAGAATCATGCTGGAAAAGAAACGCGCCTCGAAGGAAAAGCAGGATTTGATAATACTCCTCCTACCGTACTTCTTTATGTGCCTGCTAATGGAAGTGTGATTAGTGAAAAAACAAAATTCACGTACAGCTGTATAGATAATATTGCACAAGAACTCACGTATACCTTTAGTGTAGACAATAATGATCTCTTTGGAGGATCTATCAACAATAGAGAAAACCTCACAGTAGATATGTCTGCTGCAAACATGACTGAAGGGCTTCA
>JAGVYP010000020.1 GCA_018303205.1 Candidatus Woesearchaeota archaeon | reverse complement strand
CTTTTCACTGATGCAGGAAGCGTAACGGTTGTCACAAAATGTTCAATATCTTCCTTACTGAATGTCTCTGGATAAATCGGTGTTTCCTCAGGAGGTATGCTCCACTTAGCAAAGAATGATATGGCCTTTGCAGTAAATTGAGCATGATATCTTTTTGCTTGGTGTGGAGAAACTCCTGATGCAATAAGATGAACAGCTTCTTCTAAAGTAAATCGATCTTTATATTCTTGCAAAGCTTCCGGTGTAATACCTTTGTCTACAAAATCCTCTACAGCATAAAAGCAGTGGTCTCTGTCCTCTTCAAAAAAATGATCATATCTTAAAGCAGTATCTCCTGGTATACCCTTCTGCAAAAACTGCATAATCTCCCTTGCCGCATACCTTTCTGGATAAGCTAAGACTTCTTCTTCTGTTACCCTACCATCCTTTACTTCTTTTATCAGATCTACACCTAACCTTGGATGAAAACCGTTTGCCTCAGCAGATGAAATATGAGCTGCAATTAAATGTACAACACCAAGACCATGAAATCTAACCCCATATAGCGCAGCTTGTTCTGGAGAAATATCATAAAAACATAATGAGCTTATGTCTGATCCGTTAAAATGCTGAGGATATCTAGCCGCAATAGCAGGATCTAAGGCCTGACCTCTTGGAGAAGAATAGTGACCTGTTAACTGAACTATGTCTTCTGCATTAAATCGTAAAGTATATGCATTAGCAACTTTTGGATAGACCCCAAAACCATGTAAGCGTTCAACTTCTTCAGCATTAAAACGCGGATCATACTCATTTGCAACATCAGGAGGAACATGATTTTTATACAAAATAACCCTATCATTTGCTGAAAACCTATCATCAAAACCAGCTAAGACTGAAAACGGTATTTTATAATAAGCAAAAAAAAATACGTCTCGCTTATCTGAGATATCTGCATATTGTGACAAGCTAGAAGGATCAATGCCATCTCTAAAGCAAGAATCAATAAAGTCTACATCAAATCTGTTATCAAATTGATTTGCAAAATAAGGAGGGATGCCTTGTTTATATAAAGCCAACCTTTTTTTACGAGAAAACCTTCTATTATACTCTCTAGTTACAAGGACATCTAAACCAAAATATTTAAGGACTTTATGCATTATCCAAGAAAAGACGCTTTTCTTATAAAATTGATGTAAATAGGTAATTGCCTTTTAAAAGTTAAATTTAAATAACAGGCATGACCTGATCCTCTTATGCAACTTGACCATGAAGCATTTACAGACATCCTTTATCAGGAGAAGAGAGTTCACATTCTGGATGTAAGAGAACACGATGAATTTGCAAAAGCACACATCAAAGGAAGCATCAACATACCACTTGCCATGTTAAAGATAACAAGCGAAGAACTCTATGGACCATTAAAACAAAAAAAAGTGTATCTCATTACACCCCCCTTGGCTGCACGAGAAGCACTAGACGAACTGGAAAAAAGAGGTTTTCAAAACGTGCACCATGTAACGAGCGAAATGAAACAAATTATGAAAAGCATTCCACCCGAAAGAAAAGGAGGAACACTGCATGAAAGCGTTACAGTTCCTTCCTGACTTTCTCTACGGCCAAAGCAATGCCTGCTTAGGAGAAGTCGACGTTAACGTAGAGTATATCTGGAGCATCGGCAAAGACGAAGATGAATTTATTACCCTCTTTGCACAAACCCACTGCCATGAAATCATCCACATCCTCATTGAAGATATTCTCCTTGAACTCTTTCAATGTGAAGAAGAACGCCTTATCAGGGAAATGCTCAGTGAAGAATGGGACAAAAGACTTAGCAAGTATTACACCTGCAGAGCATTCAAAAAGATTTAAGATCTTCTTATTATAAGATATAAAAGAATAAAAAATACACTTATACTCAAAAAAACAATAACCCAAAAAAGTGATGCTCGAGAAAGGGTAAAAGAAGAAACAACAGCAGAGCCTGTTATTGCATTTTCTACGGGTCTTATCTCTTTCTTTATTTCGTTCTGATCTTCCAAAGCTTGAATTTTTTCATCAATAGCAAACTGTACCATAAAATCTTGGGAAGGCTTTTTTTGTTTTTGTAAAAGATCAGTTTTTCTCTGCTCATTTCTCAACTGCTGCACTTGCTGCGTATGCAAAAGGTACTCAACTGTTTTTTCTTTGACTTCCTCAGTAAGGTACAGATTTGCAATATCCCTACTCGATTGAACAACATCCTGTAAAAAACGCTTTGCCGTATTTACGGTTTTATCATGTTTCGGCAAAAAAGCCTCAATGTCCTCGTCATATTCCCAAGGATCGTCAATGGACTTTCCTATTATCTGCAGAGGCCATTCTGTGTCAAATAAAAGGTAAGGCTTGTACACATCAGCTTTTGCTATTCTAAAATCAACAATGTTACCTTCAAGATCAAGTGAGATGAAGATTTCCATAGGATTGATACTATCTTGTTTTAAAATCTCATGGGAATAAAAACAAAAACCAAAAACAACCTTTTCTTCAGTTATCGGATCAATTTTATATGCTTCATAATGAGGCAAGGTTCCTATTTTTTCAGTATACTGATACCCAGGAAACACGTCTTGACAAGGATGGTATTCTGCCAGAACACTAGGAACAAGCAGAAAAAAGAAGATGATAAAGAGGATCCGCATAAAAACAAAAAACACTTGGAATATAAAAAGGGATAGGAAGTTTGTGGTATTCAAAAAATCCGAAAAATTTCCGGAAAATGCTTAGAAGGATATATAAAACTGAAATTGAATTAGGGTAGATGACTAAATTATATTATGTTGATACTTGTGTTTGGCTCAACTTATTTAAGAAAGAAGGCGATTTGAGCAAAGGACTACCTTATTGGAAACTTGCTGAAAATTTTATAGAAAAAACAATGAAATCGCCTGATATGAAGATTGCCTATTCTGGTATCATTTTACGAGAACTACAAATAATTTTAGAAGAAGAATACAATAAAAAAAGAAAATTTTTCGAAGAAGACCCACTCTTTCTAAAAATTGAATTACTACCAGAAGATAAAACTAAAGCCAGAATTTTAGAATCCCAATATCAATTCAAAATAAGCTTTTATGATTTATTACACATGATGGTCTGTAAAAGACTTTCTATGACCCTTATTACAAGAGATAATCAATTACTCAGGATAGCCAAAGAAAATAAGGTTACTGCAATGAAACCAGAACAATTATAACTTATTTAGTTTACTCATATCAAACTTTTCTTTGGACAAACGTTTTCTGATTATTTTTACTTCTTTAACAGAATCTCCTTTATTGGGAATAGAACCAATCATATTTTGAAGAGCCAATCTTCTTACTGCATCACGCACCGCATCAGATCTACTTGCGTACAAGCCAGATTCAACAAGTCGATCAACTTTTTCCACCAGAGGATGACTTAATCGTATTTGCAAAGTGTCCATTACCATAGTAATTGAATAGTAATTGAGTAAGTATATAAAACTTTGGGTTGCGAAAGGGATGACGTAAACCAAAATATTAAATAGATCAAAATTAAAAAAACAAAAAGTGATCTTATGCTTCAACACTACAATAATTATATCAACGGAAAATGGGTATCCGCAAGTTCTGGAAAACGATTCAAGAGCATAAATCCTGCTGATACCAGAAAAGTCATTGGAGAATTTCCAGCAAGCGACAAGAAAGATGTGGATAATGCAGTTGCGGCAGCAAAAAAAGCTTTTGAACACTGGAGATTAGTGCCTGCACCCAAAAGAGGAGAGTTCTTATTCAAAGCAGCAAAGATTCTTGAAGAGAGAAAAGAAATGATCGGAGACCTCGTGTGTAAAGAAATGGGAAAAGTAAGGCATGAAAGCCACGGGGATGTACAAGAAGCCATAGACATGGGCTATTACATGGCAGGAGAAGGAAGAAGATTATTTGGGGACACTGTCCATTCTGAATTACCACAAAAAGACATCAAAACCATAAGAGTTCCCCTAGGTGTTTTTGGATTAATAACACCCTGGAATTTTCCTACCGCAATTCCAGCATGGAAAATATTCCCTGCACTCATCTGTGGGAATACCGTGGTGTTCAAACCCCCAAGTTATACCCCTGCAAGCGCATGCGAATTAGTCAAATGCTTTCACGATGCAGGAATACCACCAGGAGTACTCAACATGGTGCATGGATCAGGAGGAGTAGTGGGAGAAACCATTATTACTCATCCTCACATTAACGGAATAAGTTTTACCGGAAGCTCAACAACAGGAAAAAGAATTGCAGAAGCATGCGCTCCACGATTTATCAAACATTCCCTTGAAATGGGAGGAAAAAATGGGATTATTATAATGGATGATGCAGACCTTGACTTAGCAGTTGACGGCTGCGTCTGGGCAGGATTTGGAACCACAGGACAACGCTGCACCGCAGGAAGCAGAGTCATCGTGCACAAAAAAGTATATGATGCTTTTCTGAAAAAATTTGTTACAGCAGTAAAAAAATTACGATTAGGAAATGGTATGGACAAAAATACTGATGTAGGACCATTAATTTCTGCAGAAAGCGTTGAAAAAGTAAAAAGGTATATGACCATAGCCAGAGAAAACGATAAAGTAGCTATCCTTTGCGGAGGAAAAATTCCCAGCGATCCCAAATTAAAGCACGGATATTTTTTTCAGCCAACCATACTCATTAATGTACAATCACACCATCGCGTAGCACAAGAAGAAATATTTGGTCCCGTTGTTGCAGTGCTAAAAGCAAATGACTTGAACGAAGCAATTACCATCGCAAATGATGTACAATACGGGCTAAGCTCAGCAATCTTTACCAAAGACCTACGTAATGCACACCTTGCAGCACGCGAATTACAGACAGGAATTGTATACATTAATGCATCAACGATTGGAGCAGAAATCCACACCCCCTTTGGAGGAATAAAAAACACAGGAAATGGACATCGAGAAGCTGGCGGTCAAGGCGGAGCTTTGGAAACATATACAGAAATAAAAGTTATTAATGTTGATTACTCAGGAAAAATACAAAAAGCACAAGGAATCGAATGGGGGAAATAGCTATCTTTTTATGTTAAAAGCAGGTTCTTTTCCATATAAACCAGCTACTGCATCCCTAAATTTAAGAGAACTTGGTTGTAAATGATCTACATGAAATCTTGAATATCGTCTTGGGTCATTTGCAAGAAGTTGTGCTGCTGTTGTAAGAACATTTACTCCACTAGCAAGATCTGAAAGAGCTACTCTTTCACTCATAACTCTGCCTTCTTGTAAACCATTATGCCATCCTTCTAAAGGAATAGCTAAAGCAGTTGCTCTTGCACCCATCGCATAGAGAATAGAAGCTTCACAAGAACCCCCGTACATACGCATAGCTTGGACTGCTTCTCCTCTACTTTGTAATGCTCTTCCTGCTGAAATTAATAATTCATTTGCATCACCATTAAAGAGAGGAGTTGAATTATCTCCTGTTCTTATGACGGCTCCAGCACCTAGAGAAGTTATCACTTTCAAAGGTTCTTTAGTATCTGCTCTATCCCATTTTGCGCGACATGAACTCGTATCAACAGCAACATAGAGTGTATCTCGAGGCAATACATGATGACTTACTAAACCATACGCACCGAGTAATCCAATTTCTTCTGCTCTTGTAACAACAACATAAACATCAACACCTAACTTTTGATTAACAATATTTCTTAATGCGGCCAAATTTATAGCAATTCCACCAAGATCATCAATAACAGGAGCAGAAACATAATTATCACGTACAGACAAAGACGGTAATTTTAAAGTTGCAAAATCAACACGATCTAAACCATTTGCAGTTGCATGATATCTTTTTGAAGGATTACCATCTCTTTGATCTAACGAAGTATGAAGAACTGACTCCGATGTTTCAACAGTAATTATCCCACCTTCAACAGTAATTATCCCACCATCATGCCTAACAAGTCTGTGAAGATAAACTTCCGTTCCTAAACTAAAAAGAGGAGCATCCAGTATAAGAGATTCAGGATTGAGTCCACCTTGCATTCGCAGAATTAAATTTGTGTCATCTTGAGTTCTACCATCCACAGAAAAAGCAGGATGATCACTATGAGCAAGAAGAGCAAGACTTTTTGGGTTATCTCTATTTGGATCTCCTTCATAATGAATTACTATATTGCCAGTTTGATCTCGAGCTATAGAAACAGGTTCTTCCTCACCAAAAAGACCATCAAAAATTCTAGTAACTTCTTGCAAAACAAGATCTTCCATTAAAGAAGCAGTAGGTACTTGTAATTGTCTTAAAATTTTTAGTTCTAAAGGCTCTTCGTTAGTCATAAATGATCAAATGATAGAATCATACGATTCTTTATAAGTTTGATGGAACTTTTTTGTTAGAATAATCACTTAGATGTTACGAAATTAATGTACAACTACCAATTTCTTCTTTTTTACATCTTTTTCAACTGATGCATCAGTTACCTGCCAATAGAATTTGACAAACTTTTGAACTAAAGGATTATTTTTATTTAGCTTGTACATTTTTGATTTTCCGCTTACTCTACTTTGCACTATTAATCCTCTCGCTATTAATTCTTTTAAAAGTGTTTTTAATGTTGAATAGCTAACTCCTGATTTTACAGCAATGTCTGCCATCGTATAGTCAAATCTGTCAAATACCACTAAAAAATCTAAAACTTGGTTGATAAGTGAGTCTCCAAAGATTTCTAAAAAAATAGAGTTTCCCAATTCTTCATGAACTGATTTCATACTAAGAAGAAAGTAATGCTACTATTTAAATGTTTCTTTTTTGACTAATATTGGTTAATTTTTGACCAATGCTATTTTAGTTTTTCTTTGTATATGATTATCTATTTTTGTAAATATGTACAGCACTGGACACTGGACATTTACGGTAGAAAGTTATATAATAAAATCGTCTTAAATTAATTGATGGAATCGCTCAACGATTTTGAAATTGCTGTCATAAAAGCAATGCATTCAAGAAAAGTGTATGGATCAAAACATATACGATTAGAAAAAATCATGAAGTCTGGTTTTATGCCTCACCAATATGGTGAATCAAGAGAGGCAATTGAAAGCCTACTTAAGAAATCGTTGATCATCTATGCAAAAAGAAGCAAAGATGCTATTCAACTCAATAAAGAAAAACTTTCAGAAATATACGCTGTTGTAAGAATGTGAACAATATGAACTCTTCGTAAAAAGATCTTATTGTCTTCTTAAGTCGTTAATAAACAACTCGCACCCAACAACGCAATGTTCTGATTACTCCAAGGTTGTATGAGAATATTTTTTTTCATTTGTTGCCTCATACTTTTTTCAAAAAAAGAAAAATCATTGGTTATACTGCCACCAAGAATGATACTTTGTAATGGGAAACGATCAAGAACTAATTGCAAAGCTTTGCCCAGATGCTCTCCAAAAGATTCCAAAGCTTTTCTTGCTTGAATATCACCCGCATGTGCTCTTTGGGAGAGAATCTCTCCTTTTTCTCCATAACGCCAGAGAAAGAATTTTCCAGAGCAATAGTCCTCAAGAGTTTTATCTTTAAAAGCAAGATTTCCAAATTCCCCACATTTCGTTTGTGGTGCACGATAACTTTTTTCATTGATGATTAACCCAAGACCAAAACCTGTGCCTAGGATGACACCTGCAACATTTTGATATGCTTTTGCTTTTCCGAAATATTTTTCTCCAAGAACAAAACAGAGTGCGTCATTTTCTATAAATACCGGAAGATGATATCTTCTCTCTATTTCTTTTTTAAGATTTATTTCATACAGAAAAGGAATATTACTTACACGTTGCATAAGAACATTGTTTTTGATAACACCTGGCATGCCCATACAGATCGCTGTTGTAGTCTTGCTCCTCAACTTTTCAATACAGGAAAAGAGTTGGTTGAGAAATTCTTCTTTTTTTATTTTCGTATTTTCAACAAGCACATTTTTTATCTCATTTTTTTCGATGATTGCGGCGGCTACTTTTGTTCCGCCAATATCAAAAGCAATGAGTGACATGATAAAAGGAATAAAAAGCAACTATAAAAAGATTTGGATTATCCTTATTTTACTTTTTTCTTAATACAAAAAAGACTAAAAAAAAATTCTAAGAAATGAAAAAGAGAAAAGTGAAAAAATACAGATAAAAAAAAGATACAAGAGAGAGTAATATGAGAGAGAAAAGATAACTTAACCAAGAAAGAAGGTTAATACGCAAATTTCCAGACAAGAAAAATAATAACAGCGACAATAATGATAAGAATTCCCAAAGCAAGGACAATCCACCACAACCAGGTCTTATCTCCTTCTTGGTCTTCCGTCATTTCGTCTTCTGGAGTCACAGTTTCGGATACTGACTCAGGAGTAACCGTTACAACTCTTGGAGGAGGAAGTTGTTCTTCCTGACCTTCAGGTGTACCTATGGTTCCTTGACCATTACAATTTTTAATTTCGATATCCACATTCTTCTGATCAACTTGATACTGTTCATCATAAAAACTTTTCAAATTAAAAATATAGGTTCCTTCACGAGCATCAACAGGAATCAGAACAGGAATTTTCATCTCTTCTGTTTTTCCCTCACGTAAAATAACATTTTGGTTTATGTCAATATCTAATCCTGAACTTATAAGACTCAGTTTTCCTTTCTCCTCATCCTGTCTTCCAATATTGGCAAGCGTAAACTGAAAAGTAATCTCTTGCCCACAAGTAACTTGCTGATTAGGTAAAACCTTAATGTCTTGAAAAGACAAATCATGTCTTTGCTGTTCTACAGCAAGAATAAACTCCCTAACCAGACCATGCTCTGCTCCGTTTTCATCCTGACCTTCTATGGTTACACGGACAAAGAGAGTAGAAGTATCCAAATCATTAGGAATAGTAAACTCAATCTGTTCCCTTTGTTCTTGCTCTGGACGTAAATCCCCGATATCAACATCCTCATCAAGATCAAGAGACTCATGATCTATAACAAGCTCAAAAGAAATATCTTGGATAGTAATATCACGCGTAGTGCCTTCCCCTTCTCCTGCTTCATTTTCACTGACAAAATTATTACGCACTTCAGCTTCCACCTTAATAATATCCCCCGGAGAAATGCCACTAAGCGATTCATCTTCTTCAACCGTTTCAAGACGATCATTAATGAACACTCTTAAGGTTTTAAGCTCTAACTGATTCACAGCTTCTAAAAAAAGAGGAGTTGACACCACAAGACTCTCATTGCCAACCGTTCCCAAGTAGGTTACGGTTCCGATTTTCTTTGCTCCCGTATTTCCTTGATCATCAATGCTATCAAAATCAAGAGGAATATCCCCCCTGATCTTAAAGCTCTTTGTTTCACCCGGAGCAAAGACCGTGCTTCCAGAAAAATCCCTCACTTCAAAACCAAACTGAGAAGCAACTGCCGCATCGATATCAGAAATATTAATAGTTTGAGAGCCTATATTCTTGAAAGAAACTTCACTGTCCACATTAGCAATTCTATCCTGTGAAGGACCACCCATAAGAGCAATAGCTACCTGAACAACATTAGTAGGACCGGACTGAATATTCCCTAGATCATCATAGACGATCTGAACAGCAAATACTACCTGAGCTAGGATACTTACTAAAATACAGACTAAAAGAGCAAGGAGGAATAATCGGGATTTCATAGACCTGTACAAGCATGAGCCTTTATAAAGGTTAGGTCAAGCAATTTAAAAAGCTAGTTCTGCCTTCTCCAAGAAAGAAAAACAAGAAGGAGTATGCCTAAAATTGCAAGGATGCCGAAAAAAGAAAAAATGTTCATAGCTCCTCCTGCATAAGCCCTTCCCGTAGGAGAAGTATACTGCTGATTGTTCTTATCACTATCCTGCCTTATTGTAAAACTTGTTTCTTCACCAGCAACACATTGAACAGCAAAAGGAAGATCACCCTCAACAACATCATCAGGCCAATTTCCATTATACGTCCACCATCCGCCAATACGATCTTTATGATAACAAGTAGTGATAATATCGGTCATGGAACCACTAAAACGAAAGAGGAGATCATCATTACCAGGATCCTCACATCTTATCTTCATAGGCAAAGACAAGCTTCCCTCAGAAACAGAACCCTGCCACCAATTTACATCACCCTGACCGGAAGGACTTGTGTAACCTGTAACAACAATACCATTCCTGTATTCTGCCCCATTATAAAGAATCACATGATGCTCTAAAGGATTCCGTCCTTTTTGAAGCTCTATACTGTTTATTTTAAGATTATAAGAAATAGCTACCCCCTGGCAAAATTCCTTATTATAAGTTTGCCTCGTCCATTTTATTGCATGATGTCTTGAAAGAACATCTTGAACACTACCTCCTGCACTAGCAACATGAGGAGAAAATAAAAAGTTCAAATCAGCCTCATCTCCTGGAACAAAAGTATTTTCAGAATAAGACAGGGTAGTAACATCATTCGATCCCGGTTTTATGCCTATAGTGCTAAGCCAACCCGTAACACTGTCAACGATAAGCAATATGACTCCACTAGCAGCAAGAACACTGATTACCAACAGAAAAAAAATTATTAAAAACAAAAATTTTTTCATACCTTGTTTTGGAATTACACCTATATAAATTTTGTTATGAAAAGATACTGTCAACTAAACGAATGATATAAATATGAGTTCTTCTTTTAGCTGGTTGAGGTGCATCTTTATGGAATGTATTTTTTGCCATTCAACACTTGTT
>JAGVYP010000064.1 GCA_018303205.1 Candidatus Woesearchaeota archaeon | reverse complement strand
CAAAGTCGACAATAAAAGGAAAAAGATAAAAGGCGTCCTAGTGATTGTGCATAAGCCCTCTTATGCACGTCGTCGCAACGACCGATCGAAGATCGAGTTTTTAGATTTGAGACGGAGAAAAAAAGGAAGAAACTTAGGGAAAGTTTCTGACCAAAAATACGGAGGGAAAAAGCCCCCGAAAAGTTAGTTAAATCCAATTAGTATTAGCAGTAGGAGTATCAGTTTCCCATGTGCGACCATCGATACCGCCACTCTCAGAACCACAAGCATAGTCATATACTGTTTCTTCTATTATTCTTCTTTCTTCTGATGGTATTGAAGGAATAATTTCCGCAAATTCACTATCAAATATTGTAGTAGTTATTCTTACTAAATTACAGGATGTACATTTTTTATTGGTTGAAAATTGCGCACAATAAACACTTCCACCTCCATTACACCTGGCACCACACAAATTTCCCTTAGCAGGTAGTATTTTTGTTGAAACAGTACCTTGACCTACAGTATCTGTCGGTAAAGAAGCAACTGGTATAACTGTTTGAATTCCTGTAACGAGTAAAACCAAAGATACTATTGCTACGATCGCAACTAATGATAGTATGACAAAGTTTGATTTTTCTTCCATGAGTATGACACCTCTGATTTATTGATTTTTAAGTTTTGGTATTTATTAATGTGTCGATTTTCTAATGAGCAAATGGATAGTCGGGGAAGTGGTTAGAGGGGCTTTTTCGTCCGTCGTCGTTCTCAAATCTAAAAATTGTGCATAATTTGTATTATATGACCCGACTGATAAAGAGGGCGAACGAAAGTGAGAGTTTGAGGTCAGGCCAGTCGTCGGGCAGGAAATGAAGAATTAGTTTCGTAAATCTTTTATTCTATACCTGGAATATCGCTACTTAATTCTTTTAATCTGGCATCTAGAACATGTTTAGCTAGGTTCACATCTGTTACTTCTTCAACAACAGTTCCATCAATTGTATAACCATCTTTTTGTTTTACTCTAAAAATAGATTTACGATCTACCATTAATTTTGGAACTTTTGAATCACCTTTAGTATGATCTCCTACATAACAACCTCCTTGATCCAGATCTGAAACTCCTGGAATTGTATCAAGAACAAAAGTTTTTCCTCTGTAGTCAAATGTTTCTAATGTTGAGTATAATCCTGGATCTAGTTTATATGTTCCAGGACGAACTAATTCTACTGTAGATGGTAATTGACCAGACATAAAAATAATAAAAGGAAAGAAGTATTTAAAGATTTCCTGCCCGTAAAAATAATGGAACGAAGTGACCTAATTAAACGTCGTCGTAGGCCTGACCTCAAATTTCATATAATGCATATTAAACTCCTTTTATGAAATAAAAGTTCGAGCGAATAGCGAGAAAGTCGCGGAGGGGCACCTAGTCGTCGTAAAAAGAAGGGTTATTTTTTTATCCAATACTAACTTCTTTGAAAGTAATTTATTAATTTTGTATTATGAATTAATCTAAGTCACAAAGAAAATCATCTACTCTCCCTGCTAATTCGTCATATGGAATATTTTGATCTGCAAGTCTTCTAAGTTCTTCTAGAATATTTGAGTAATGTCCTTCAGGATAATCCACACCTGCCCAATATTTAATGGATTCATCTCCAGCTGAAACCTGAACACCCTCACAACGAGTCACTTGACGCCTAGGACTTCCTCCTATTGTTTCACGTTCAAAGATACCTAGTTTTACTTGTACTTCTAACTCACCTGGTGGTTGGGATTTGAAAGTTTCTACCATAAATTGGATTATATTGAAGGAGATATAAAAAGATTACCTAAGAAAATGATCATAGTGAGCAATAGAGTAAAAGGAGAAAGGTGCCCCGTAGCGATTGAGTTTAACTCTTTATATACGTAGAGGCAGGCTTGTGAGGGGCTAAAAGGCTGGGAATGGGGGATTCTGAGGTTCATATTGGTGTAATCTGTTCTTCCGGAAAAGTCGTGAAATATTCTGGTTTTTGTTGAAAAGCCGTAAAGTTTTTGGGTTGTGTTGGAAAGGTTTCTGTTTTTTTGAAAGTATTGCGGAAAATCAGGCGAAGCACATTTTAAGGTGATAGATTTAGATATTTTGATCAAAACATGGACCTATCATATTTAGTTCGACAAGAAATGCAACGCAGAGGGTATAGTGAAAGAACGATTAAGACCTATTTGTTCTGTTTGAAGAAGTTTTTGCTGTTTATGAAAGAGAAAGAAGATTTGAAAACTATAACAAGATATGATGTAAAGCGATATTTGTTGTGGTTAGCTGATCATGAGAAAGCAAAAAGTACGCTCAATGTGCATTTGCAAGCTGTGAAGTTTGCTCTGGAAGAAATATTGAATAAAAGAATGATTTTTGTGAAGTTGCCGTATGCGAAAGTTCCTCAAAGACTGCCTGAAGTGTTGAGTAAAGATGAAGTTGTACGGTTATTTTCTGTTATTGAAAATGAAAAACACAAACTGATGATTAAATTGTTGTATAGTGCTGGTTTGAGAGTGAGTGAGCTTGTTCATTTGCGTGTTCGTGATTTGGATTTTGAAAATAAGATGGGTTGGGTGAGGCAAGGCAAATATAGAAAAGATAGACTGTTTATTCTTGCTGAGAAATTGGTTGATGATTTGAAAAAACATATTGATGGGAAAGAAAAACATGATTTTGTATTTGAGGGTAGAAAAGGATTATCTGTTCATGTGAGAACAGTTCAGGAAATTTTAAAGAACGCTTCAAAGAAAGCAAAGCTTGGCAAAAATGTGCACCCTCATACGTTGCGTCATTCTTTTGCTACGCATTTGATTGAAGAAGGTAATGCCTTGCAGATTGTACAGGTTTTAATGGGACATAAGGATGCTGATACTACCATGGTCTATGTTCATCTTGTCAAGCCGAGCATGTTGAAAGTAAAAAGTCCGCTGGATAGCTTTGATTCGGAAAAGGAAGAATAAAAATGGAAAGCAAACCTTTAAATAGGAGTTATACATTATGTTTAAACATGGTTGAAGTCGAATTAAAAAAATGGGGAAATTCTATAGGAATTATTTTACCTGCTGAAAAGCTAAAAGAGCTTAATCTAAGAGGAGGAGATAAAGCAGAACTTAACCTCATAAAAAAAGAGTATATCAACGGTTTTGGAATCTGCAAAGGTTCAAAGTCTTTTAAAGAAGACAAAGAGGGTCATAGGACTTTTTGGTGAACCATGATTTACATTATTGATAGCTATGCTTGGGTGGAATACTTTTTAGGTTCAAAAAAAGGTGAGATTCTTAAAAAATTATTTCTTGACTCTCAAAATCGCTTTTTAACAGTTGAATGCTGTCTTGCAGAGATAAAAGGGTGGACACTAAAAAACAACCAGAACTTTGATGAAATACTTAAAATTATTAGAGCCAATTCAACAATCATGAAGATAGAAGAAAAGGATTGGATTTCTGCAGCAGAACATCGATTTACGCAAAGAAAAACACAATCTGATTTTGGTCTTATAGACGCTGTACTCTTGACAAAACAACAAGCCTTGCAATGTTTGATCATAAGTAGAGATAAGCATTTCAGAGGATTGAAGAATGTTGTATTTATGGGATAATACTTCAACAATCGAAAGATTAGATATGTTTAATAAAAAAGAGGTATATTATGACTAACTTTATCAGAATGAGACAATCATGATCACTTGTAAAACAAAAAAATGGGGAAATTCCCTGGGTTTTATTATACCAAAGGAAGAAGTGCTAAAACTTGATTTAGGAGAAGATCAAGAAATTGCTGTAGACATCATCAAAAAAACGAATCCTCTCAAAGAACTATTTAGATTTAGCAAATCCAATAAAATAACTAAGGAAGATATGCTCTCAACACGAAAACTGCTTGAAAATCATAGAAAGTAGAATAGACCATAAAAAACAAAACTTTTCTTTTTTTGACTATGGGGTATTGCTTTGCTCGTGAAAAGATTTCTCTTTGTTACAGGAGATAAAGCATTTGAGCGTCAGAAAGGTGTAGAATTTATCAAAATTTGATCGCCCTCTTCTGGCACTTTTCTTTAAATCTTATAAATTTTATAAGGTAGTGAACATATATAGTATATACCAAAGTGTTATATACCTAGATGTTATAAGGGTAGTGTAAGGAATGAGGGGAGGAACATGGAAAATCTTTGGAAGGTAGTGCAACGTTGGTATATTCTAAGTAAGTTTAGAAGGCTGCAGAAGCAGCAAGAAGATCGATTACAAGAGTTACAAGAAGAGATTCCTTTCCGTGAATTGTCTACCCATTACGAACTAGCGAGAGTAAAGCAGGTGTAACTGATGGATGCAGAAGAACAACTTGTAGGTATGCATGGGGTTGAACCAAAGACAAAAATAACAGGTCTAGAACAATTGAAAGATCTTTTACTCAAAAAAGGAGGGAAAAATGCTAAGGCAACATCTTACCCGTGAAGAAGAGATGCTTGTTCATCTTTTGAAAGCTTCAAAGGCAAATAAAAAGGAAGAAGCATATTATGATGAAGAGGGAAATGTTGTTCAACTGAAAATAAAAAATATTGATGAACAGGGTATTTGCACACCCTACGACGCATTTTGACGCTCATAGGAGGGAGGGGGAACATGTACGACACCGACGATGAGTTTTACCTCAGTGTGTATTGGCTCAAGCACCTGAAAGGAGGGCATATCGAGGAGAATATCATCAAAGATCTGATCCATGAACAAGTAAGTTAAGTTTTTTAAAAAGAGGATCCTTCTTTCAGGTATGAAAGAGGTTATTGCAACGATTATTGTTATTTTTCTTTTTTTAGGTTATGCTTTTTTTATTTTTTTCTTTGATTTTCTTATAGCACTTTTTACAGTTCCGCTCATTTTTTATTTTGGAAACCGTTGGTGGGGTGGCTTGCAGAGTGCTAAAAAAAGAAGAGTTTATCTTGTAAGTGGTAGCATTTCTCTTCTTGTTTTTTTCCTTGCTCTGCCTCTTTTGATAGGGCTTGCATTGTTTTGTGTGCTCGCATGGGGATTGGGAATGTTATTTTTAGGAATAAAAGAGAAAAGATGGTTTGACAAAATGAAGGAAAAAGTAGCTTTTGAGCTTGATTTTTAATGCTGCATCGCATTCTTAATTTTTTTGCAGACTTTGTCAGTTACAAAAAAGATGTTATGATCAACATGATCAACAGCATAGACTTGCCCATTGTCAATGACTTTTCCATGCATTTCAAATTTTTTAATAACTTCTCCTGCGTGTACGGGTTTTACTGTTAAAGAAAGTTTTTCAAAGTTCTCACAAATTTCAGAAAAATGTTTGGCATAATTTCCAATGATCTTTTTCAGAATGATCATACTCCCGGAATCAAGTTGCTGAAATCCTGCAAGTTCTATATTACCCCCTAATTGCTGTATATCTTCCACTACTACCACCTCTTTTTGCGTTTTTAGGAAAAATGAGTATTTAAATCTGCCGATGAAAAGAAAGGCTGTGTGGAGAGAAGTCTCTTCGTTTATTATTACTATTTTTTATAAAACAGATCCAAAACAAATTTTAAAAAATATAAAAGATACATGAAAACATAAGAAAATAGAAGAAATACACAAAAAATATTTGAAAAGTGAGGCACAAGAAAAATGTTGTTTTCTTCATTTATTCTTATATTTTTTTTATAAAAAACACAAACAAAAATACAAAATAAAATATACGAATGGTATAGATGATAAAAAAAACATTTTAAAAAATAAAATGATACTGGAAATAATAAAAACTATAAAATACAGAAAATATTTGAAAAAGTTAGGCACAAGGAAAATATCGTTTATTTTTATTATCTTTTTAATGCTTATTCTTTTTTTTTAATAAAAACTCAAACAAAAATTAAAGGGATAAAAAAATGAGAAACAAATTAAAAAAAATGATAGAATATAAAGTATAAAGGATTATAAAAATGTCAAAAATTTTCCACTAGTCTCTGACTAGTGGCAGGAAGCCAAGGGACTATACACAGTGAAAAATTTTTGAGCATGCTCAAAAACCTCTTGATAGTGGCATGTCGCCACATGCCACCAATCTATGATTGGTGGTTTTTGACAATAGAAGAAGGAAGAAACGAAAAAAAAATGATCCTATATGTGTTAAAAGTAAAGGATCAAAAAGGAAACAAAGATCCAGAGAAAGATACCAGAGAGAAAAGAGGGTTTTTGAAAGAGAAGATAAGGCTTTTCTGTAAGTGGATTATTTTGAAAGATAAAGTGGAGATAAGAAAAGATGACATACAGCGCAAAAGGAAGGGTAAAGATCATTTCCGGTTGTTCTCCGAGAAAGCTATAAAGTGTATAAGACATTATGAGGCATGCGGTAATAGTCATGAGGAGAAATTTGGTAAGTTCTGGAGTATAGTACTGGAGTACAGGACGAAAGCGTTGATGTTGTGTAGTAAGTTCTGTAGAACGTTTTCCTAAAGCAAGAAAAAGTGCTAAGAAGAAAGTACAAATGATAAGCCAAGGTGAAATCCAGATATAAGGCTGTGCGCCTTTTACAAAAACAAATGCTCCTGCAACAGCGCGCAAAACAAAATTAACAGCGATAAGAAGCACATCTAAAAAAAGAAGGTGTTTGAGAAAGAAAGAGTAAAAAAAAGAAAGGATGAAGAGGAGGAAAAGAATTCCTGAAAAAAGCAGGGGGAAAAATTGGGTAGAGAGAAACAAAGAGAGCACTGCCAAGGTTGTTCCCGAACTTGCAAGAGCAAATCTGCTCATCTTTCGCTTTTTTTCTTTGTTGTACCTATCACGTTTCCAATCAAAGGTGTCATTGAGCATGTAATTTCCGCTCGAGAGCATGCAAAGGAGTACGAAGGCAAAGAGAGTTTTAAGGAATGAAGAAGTATCAAAAAAGTATCCGCCGAAAAAAAGGGGGAGAAAAACAAGGACATTTTTGTACCATTGCCAAGGTCGTAGATGATAAAAAAATGCGTTCATGAAA
The DNA here is from genome assembly GCA_018303205.1 of Candidatus Woesearchaeota archaeon. Classification (GTDB taxonomy): domain Archaea; phylum Nanobdellota; class Nanobdellia; order Woesearchaeales; family JAGWAF01; genus JAGVYP01. Next base: position 39,357 of record JAGVYP010000064.1, on the reverse strand, counting down.
AATCCTCTTTTTTTAATGATGCAATACTCTTTTTGGTTGTTGCCGTTAAGAGTTCGGGTAGCTCCTGGAGGCTCCACCAGTGTAATGCATCATGTTTTTGTGGCTCTTTATTTTCTGGAATTCCTTTTTTTATTTTGCATAAGAATTGGTTGGACACCCAGTGTTGGTTTTCTTCAGGAATAAGGTCATTGGTGAGGGAAAGAAGCTTGATAATCTCTACTTGGAGTCCTGTCTCTTCAAGGACTTCACGGAGGAGAGCATCTTCTACTCGTTCTCCAAAAGCAACTTCTCCTCCTGGAATAGTCCAGTGTCCTGCTTTGTTTCTTGCTGTTTTGCTTCTTTTTAAAAGAAGAATTTCGTTTTTCTCATTAAGAATAACTGCACCGCACCCAATACCAATATAGTCTTTTCCTGATTCCATGTTAACCCTGATGAGGTATTTTTTCTATTTTATAAGAAGGATCAGCATCAATACAGACATTAACACACTTTAAAGGACATGAAGGAGGACGAGGAGGATATACTGTCAATGACACTCCTTGGCAGAGATCAAGAGTGCTATGTTCACACAAAGAAGTCCAGTCAGAAGAAGACCCATTGCTAATCGTGAGCTCTATGCTTCCGGGTGATGAAATCAATTCTATTTTAACTTCTAAACCTAATCCTGGACCTGTGATCTTCACTGCATCTAAAACACTCATGCGACTAACCCAGCTCATGATCACAAGAAAAGAGGATGAGTTTAAAATACTTTTTCGAAATTCATGAAAAAACACTCATTTTTCAGGATTTGAAAATCTTCGATTTTCGAAATCTATATAAAAGAAGAAAAGAATAGGGAGTTGAGGTGTATACTATGGCTTTTTTAGGAGTAACAGGACTAATTGGCGCGATTTTAGCTATTCTCTTTGGTATCTTGATTTTGGCAGTGCCAAAAATGCTGAGAGTTATTGTAGGCTTATATTTTATCCTTACAGGTGTTCTCTATCTGATTGGGTATTTCTTATGAGGCCCTATACTGCAACCGAGCTTTGCCAATTAGATGGAAGGAGCTGTTTTGGTTGCTGTGGGAGAAAGTGGGGGACTAAGGAAGAAGTGCTTAGTCAAATTCAGAAGAACACAGATGAGCTCGTACAAATAAAGGAGAGAACCCAATTTCGTTTGAGAAGTGAGCCTGATGATCTTCCTCATGGGTCTTGTCGTAACTTAGTGTATGATGGAACAACTGCAAAAACCTGTTGCCCTTTGCATCCTGCAAGAAATGAAGGCAAGGATTTGCGAGTAGGCCATTGTGATATTTATTATCTTTGTCCTACTGCAAAGAAGTTTAATGTGTGGGAGAGGGACAAGCAAGAACGTTTTATTGCTTTTTTGAGAAAACATGATGATAAAGTGTATGAGTACTCTATGAAAATGGATCAAAATTGGTATCTCAAACAATTTAAGAAAGAAGAGCAAGGAGAAAAATTGGTTATTTCATCTTCTTTGTGATCGCTATTTTTTCACTGCAAAAAGCACATGGAAAAAGAACTGCTTCTACACTTACATTTTTTTGTTCCTCTTCATCAAAGAGTTTGACTTTTTTTCTGTGAAAGGGGACTTGGAGTTCTCCTGATTTCTGGCATTGGGGACAGGTATATTGGACATTACACTGTAAGCTGTCTTCATACTCGTCTTTGTCTATAGTATAATTGCATGCTGGACAAGTATATTCTTTTGCTCGTATCTTTGCTTTTCCGGTTTTTTCGTCCTTGGGCTTTCCCATCAATGCTTTTTTGCATTTGATGCAAGTTTCACGAAACACCCAGGCTACGATTTTGCCCTTACTTGTAGTTCTGCGTGTGAAGTATACACATTCATCCATGCTTTGGGGTTCTTTAAGAGTCATCGGATGTTTTAAAGAAGTAGCCTATTTAAATCTTTTTTGGTGTTGAATATTCTGTTTTGTATCCTTATAGGGATTGTTGTATCTTTTTTTCTATCGTTTTATTTTTTATGTATTTTTAAATTTGTTTTGGTTTTTTTATAAAAAATAATAAAAATAAACGAGAAAGACAAGGAAATTGAGCTTGAAGGGGGGAAGCTTTGCATCCTGCTCTGTCCTAAATCTCACTATCGTTCGGGTTAGCAGCTTCTCGTGTAGTTTTTCATTTTGTTGAAGAGTGACATTCTCCCAACGGTTTCGTCCGTTGACACCGAAGTGGGTCTCACTTCGTTCGAGCCCACAAAACTTTTCTTCACGTGTGACTTTATGTCGGACAATCCTTACCAGATTTGATAAAATCTGTGAGACAACCCTCTTGTCACTGTTTATCTTTTTTGTTTACACACTCGACCTTATGCTGCTAACCAACATTTAGGACAGAGCCTTTGCATCCGCAAACCTTAAATAGGAAACGACTTCTAAAAAAGAGATGTCTTCTCAGAAAACAACATCGAACAAAGCAAAGGAAATTGATACCTTTGGAGGACAGGCAGTCATCGAAGGAGTGATGATGCGCAACAAAACTCATTATGCAATTGCATGTAGAACTCCCCAAGGAAAGATTGTTGTTCAGAAAAAGGAGATTCATTCGCTAGCAAAAAAACATTCTTTTTTGGCAAAGCCTTTTTTGAGAGGAGCTCTTGGCATTTTTGAAATGATGGTTTTAGGATTAAGAGCGATTACGTATTCTGCAAATGTACAAGCTACAAAAAAAGAAGAAAAACTTTCCACAAAAGAGATAACAGGAACTATGATCAGTGCTTTTCTGATAGCTATTGCTCTTTTTGTAATAGCACCTTACTTTTTAACAGGAATTTTTATTGAAGAGAGAGGAATCTTCTTTAATCTTATTGATGGGATTATTAGGCTTGTTTTTTTTCTGGTCTATCTTCTGGGAATTTCTTTTATGAAAGAGGTGCAGCGTCTTTTTCAGTATCATGGTGCAGAACATATGACTGTTTATTGTGTGGAAGCGAAGAAAAAATTAAATGTGCAAAACGTTTCTCAATTTAGACCAGAACATCCGCGCTGCGGAACCAGTTTCTTAGTGATTGTGCTTTGTTTAAGTATTCTTATCTTTTCACTTATTAAAACCCCCCTCTGGTATTTGAATATACCATTACGGATTTTGTTTGTTCCTGTCATTGCAGGAGTAGGATATGAAGTTTTAAAATTCAGTGCAAAACACCAACAGAAGTGGTGGTTACGTTGGATTACTTTTCCTGGACTTTGGGTACAAAAGATAACAACGAAAAAGCCTGATAAGAAGCAAATGGAAGTTGCAATTGCTGCAATTTCTGCGTTGTTGAAATGACTGCAAATTTTTTAAAAGGGATAAGCATATTTTGTATTCTTTGGATTATCATAATAATGACGTTATTTTTTGCAGGGGTTATTTCTGGCTGGTGGTTTTGGGGCAGTGTAGTAGTATGCGCAATCATTGCTTATCGTGTTCTTCCAAAGATAAAAAAAGAATAGTTACACTTACATTTTTGTTTTTTCTTGATTTTTAGCATTTTTGTAAGGGTAATTGTTACTAAAACTTTAACTCCCATTCAAATTCAAAAATTTTAGGTATATCTTTCTGAGAATTCTATAAAATGTTGTAAATGTTTTATCTTCTTTTTGTTTTTACGTCTATTCCAACTCTTTTTCCTTTTTGAACAATATCTTGAGAAAGATAGCCTCCGGTCCTCACGGTTTTTTTTACTTCCTTTTCAGTTTCAGCTCTTTGTCTTTGTTCTGCACGAGCTTTCTTTGATATAAACAAGATATAATCAGCAATTGTAGCCAGGTATCCTTTGATAGAATTTAAAGTATCTTGTACAACCTCTGCAACAACTTGGCCAGCTTGATACGTTTCTTTTAGTGCATCTACTCTCCCTTCTAAATTAACAGATACTGCTTGAGGAACTTCTATCTGAGAAGGTCTTGCTTGATATTTTGGAGGCTGATAGGGTGTAATCATCTTCACTCTTTTTTGAGAAATAAAAGGAGGTTTATAAAATTTACTCTGCAGAGTACTTTGTAATTACCAACCCGCTCAAACCCTCGAAAACAGGGGCTAGAGACCGTATAAAGCCATTCTAGAAAGCAAACCTTTATAAAGAAACAAGCCCTCTTTTGTAGAGAAAAAGGCATGCTTTTATCGACGAGAAAATGGCAGAAGAAGAATACACATCAAAGAATATTACAGTACTAGAAGGCTTGGCAGCGGTACGAAAAAGGCCTGGAATGTACATAGGCAGTACAGGGTTAAGAGGATTACATCATCTTGTGTATGAGGTTGTTGACAATTCTATTGATGAAGCTATGGGTGGTCATTGTACTGCGATTAAGGTTATTCTCCATAGTGATGGTTCCTGTAGCGTTCTAGACAATGGAAGAGGAATTCCTACAGAACTGCTTCCCCAGTATAAGATGTCTGCATTAACGGTTGTTATGACTAAACTGCATGCTGGAGGAAAATTTGACTCTGACAGTTACAAGGTCAGTGGAGGACTGCATGGAGTAGGGATTAGCGTAGTGAATGCTCTTTCTGAAAAACTTCGCGTGGAAGTGCATCGCCAAGGAAAACTGCACGTGCAAGAGTTCAAGCGAGGAGATCCTACAGGAGATGTGGTTATTGCAGGAGAAAGTAAGTTCAGAGGAACAACAGTTCGTTTCTGGCCTGATCATGAAATTTTTGAAACAACAGAATTTGTTTTTGATACGCTCGCAACACGATTAAAAGAACTTGCGTTTCTGAATAAAGGAATTGCAATTACGTTTCAAGATGAGCGTGCAAATAAAGAAGAGAAATACCATTATGAAGGAGGGTTAATTGCGTTTGTAAAATATCTGAATCAAAACAAAAACGTGATTCATGAGCCTATTTATTTTGAAAAAGAAAAAGACAAAGTGGTTGTAGAAATATCCTTTCAGTATAATGATGGGTATAATGATGCTGTATTTTCTTTTGTGAATAATATCAATACGGTAGAAGGGGGAACCCACTTTTCCGGCTTTAAGACTGCTATGACACGCTGTTTTAATAATTACGCGCAAAAAAATAAGTTGCTTGAAACTGAAGGAAAATTAACTAGTGATGATATTTTTGAAGGATTAACTGCTATTGTAAGCATAAAAATGAGTGATCCCCAATTTGAGGGACAGACCAAATCAAAGCTTGGCAATTCTGAAATAAAAGGTGTTGTGGATTCTCTTACCTTTGACCAGATCAGTAGTCTTTTTGAAGAAAATCCCAGCATTGCAAAGGTTTTACTGGGAAAATGCATTGATGCTGCTAAAGCAAGGGAAGCTGCGCGAAAAGCGCGTGAGTTAACGAGAAGAAAAAGTTTTCTTGAAGGTTCTGGATTACCAGGAAAGCTTGCTGATTGTTCTTCCCGAGACCCTGCAAAATGTGAGTTGTACCTTGTGGAAGGAGATAGTGCAGGTGGGAGTGCAAAGCAAGGTCGCGATAGGTCTTTTCAAGCTATTCTTCCTTTGAGGGGTAAGATTTTGAATGTGGAAAAATCGCGCTTGCATAAGATTCTAGCAAATAATGAGGTTGTTACTATCATTACTGCTCTGGGTTGCGGTGTAGGAGACGAATTTGATGTGAGTAAATTAAGGTATCATAAAATTATTATTATGACAGATGCGGATGTTGATGGTAATCATATTGCGTGTTTGCTCTTGACTCTTTTTTATAGGTATATGAGGCCTTTGATTGAACAAGGATATGTGTACCTTGCCATGCCTCCGTTATATCAATTGAAGGCTGGAAAAAAAGTAGTGTATGTGTATAGTGATGCTGAGAAAGAGAGAACCTTGAAAACCATTGGAGAGAAAGCAGGGATACAGCGTTATAAGGGCTTGGGAGAAATGAATCCGACTCAGCTTTGGGAAACTACCATGGATCCAAAAACAAGAACTTTGAAAGCTATGCATATTGAAGATGCTGTTGCTGCTGATCTGATGTTTACCATTCTTATGGGCGATGAAGTTGAGCCGAGAAGAAAATTTATTCAAGATCATGCAAAAGATGTGGGAGAATTGGACATCTAAAATGTCGGTATTATTTTTAGTAGATTTTTTTATATGAGTTTTTGGCAAATAGAGAAAAAATTAGAGTGATAAAAAAGAAGATAAGGTAATTATTTTTCTAGTATCGTTTCTATTTTCTTTAAGTTCAGTTTTGATTTTCTAAAGAAGTAACCAATGACTATAAAAGTGATAAAAGGCGAAAGCCAAGGTGGAATGTGATAACCAAAGCTGTCCAAGAGCATGACCATGCCTAGAAAGAAGATAGAGTACATTGCACCATTTTTAAGATAGATGTATTTCTTAATGCCTTCAATGTTTCGTACAGTAAGTTCTCTGACGACAAAGGCTCCAAGACCATTGCCTATGATGATTAAGGGTACTGAAAGAGTAAATGCGAAAGCTCCTAAGACTCCGTCTATGGAGAAGGTAGTATCGATAACTTCGAGGTAGCATATCTTGCTGATATCAGACAGATTTCCTTTTTTCATAAGGCTCTTTTCTGCTTTCTCTGCATTTTGTTTGAAACCATGGGTGATGAAAAAAGCTGTTGATCCTACCACAGCTCCGAATGCCATCAGGGGATGTTTTTTTAAGGAAAACCAAACAATGGTAGCAAGGATAAGGGAAACGATGGCATAAAACCAAATGCCTTGGGAAAAGATGAATTTTTCTCCTGTTAATCCAAAGTTTTTTTCTTCTAAGAAGAGCCAATGGAGAAAAATGAAGATGAGGAAGATACCGCCTCCTGCCAAGAGAATGGGTGCAGAAGTTTCGATAGCTTGGATCACTTGAGGGTCGCTAGAAAAGGTTGCTGTAAAAGAACCAAGAAAACCGAGGCTGGGAGAGGTTGCCCAGACGATAATCCAAGGTAAGAGTCCTCTAACGACGAAAACGGCAAAGATCAATCCCCAGAGTAAGAACCATTTCCTTGCTTTTTCCTTCATGGTTGAAAGAACATCTGCATTAATGACAGCATTGTCTATGCTGGATACGGTTTCAAATAAGAATAAGCCAAAAACAATTAAGATAAGTGAAAAGATGTCCATACACTCCCCTCGGTTTTCTTTTCAAGGTGGTTTATTAAAGTATCGGTGAGTAAGGATTTGGTAAAAAAAAATTATAGTTACAAAAATCACACAAAAGTTAGAATATAAAAAACGTTACAAAAAAAGATTAAAAAAAATAAAAGTGTTTATGCATACCCTGGATAAAGCTCTGAGGTATGGAAGTTCTGCATAAGCTTTGATCTTGCCCAGATGCTCAGCTCAGTAAATTGCATAGGTTCAAGACTAATGCCTCTCTTGCCTGTTTGATCCCGTGTACAGGTTAATCTGACAAAGGTGTTAGGTGCAACGATACATGCAATTTCTTTTCTGATTGAACTTGCTGTTGGGCATACTGCACCGAGGATATCTTTGTCTCCTTCAGAGCTTAAGACATCTCTTACTTTTAAACTGATAACTGTGCCTGTAAAAACTCTTCGTTCATTGCCTGTTTCTAAGCAACTCATTTCTGTAGCATGAACTAGTCTTCCGGTTTCTCTTATAAAATGACCTCCAATAGGTTCAATGATTCTTTTTGATTCGGGAAGAGATTCTCGCTCAGCTTCTCTTGCTGCTGTTTGGAAAAAAGGAGGGTAATAATCACTGCCGTACTGAGCAAAATTTTGTCTATACTCATAGTAGGGGTATCCTTCTGTTTCTTGGTAGAGTCTAAATCGTTCTGGTATGGGAAGGTTTCCGTAATGAAGGGGTCCAATAACTTGGCTAAATCTTGTCCAGTAGGTAGGAATATGATCAACTCCTCTATAATCTAGAGCACCTAATCGTGTGGGACCACGTTGTACTCTTACAGGTTGTCCATAAAAAATGTCTTCCGCATTATAGGTTCTGCTACGATAATCTTCAGAAACCGTGTCTTCCCCATATGCTGCTACAGGGTATTCTTCAATCTCTGGGTATACTGAAGGTGAAGGAACATCATAATAATATTCAAGTCCTGAGACATTAAGAATAGTAAGCAATGCAATACAGATCATGATATAGGTTTTTTTCATAATGGTTCCCCCCTGTAAATAATAAGGAGTATGCAAGCTCCTCTTTTATAAACTTTTATAACTATTAGAGAGTAGTTTCATTTTTCTATGAGGATACGTATCTTTAAAGAAGTTGTTTTGTTTCATTTGACTTTACCTGCCAAGAGAAAGCTTTATAAACGGTTTGGCATTTCTCGGTACCATGGCAACTGTGAAGAAAAAAATGATTATAAGAAAAAAGATCTGGGTTCCTCTAGAAGCTCCGGAATTCTTTAATCATGCACACTTGGGGGATGCTTTTGTATATGATGCAAAAGAAGCTCTGGGAAAACGTGTTACCATCAATCTTTCTATGCTCGTGCGTGATCCTAAAAAACAAAATATTAATGTTTCTTTTGATGTAGTGCAGATTGTAGATCAGACAGGAAATACCCGATTAGTAGAATATGGCGTTATTCCCTCAGCAATGAAGCGCCTGGTGCGAAGAGGCAAGTCAAAGATTTGTGATTCCTTTACAGCAATAAGCGCTGATGGCGAATACTTACGCATTAAACCTTTGTTGATTACACGTTCAAAAGCAAAAAAAGCAGTAGAGACTGCATTGCGTATGGGATTGCGTGCTTATATTATCAAAACATTGCGCAAAACAAAGACAGAAGAGTTCTTCAAGAATATAGTCCAAGGAAAACTGCAGAAAGAGAGCGCAGATTTGCTTAAGAAAATTTATCCTTTAGGTCTTTGTGAAATTCGTTCTTTGGAAATTCTCAAGAGAGAAAAGGCACCTGTTCAGGAAATGCAAGAAGAAGTAAAGGAAGATACACCTGAATCTGAACCAGAAAAAGAGTCTGAAGAAGAACTGCAAAACGAAGCTCCTCAAACAGAATCAAATTGAACAGATTTTTAATAAAATCTGGTATAACTGCAGAAACAAGGATTGCCATCCTCAGGTCAAAATTCTATCAACAAAAAGGTTAGCATGCGTCGCGAGGGGTTGCTCCCTACGGGAACGCAGCATCTGAAAGAGAAAAAGAACGAATTTTGAAGATGGCAATCCTGAAAAAGAAATAAAAGAAGTATAATTTATCTTAAACACCCAAAACAATAAAAACCCTTGATTGCTCACAGATCTTAAGGGGCCGTAGTGTAGCTTGGTCTATCACTCAAGGCTGGGGGTCTTGCAACCGGAGTTCAAACAGATTTTTGAGAAAATCTGGTAAAAACCAGTCAAGTGAGATTTTCAATCTCACGAACTATCTTAAAAATCTTGAAAGTCTCCGCGGCCCCATAATTTTTCTACAGTTTTATAAACTCTAAAAAAGTTCCAGAATTATGAGGGAAAGACAAAAGGGTATTGATGAATATGTAGTGAAGTTATTTAATTCTGGTCAGTCTGATGGAGTACGCTATGCACTATTAACAGAATTCTTTCGGGTATTTCATAATGACCCTAGTGAACAGGGCCTTGAACAAGTAGTTACCGCTTTAGCAAAACCCTTTTTTAGTCTTCATAATAAGAGAGTTAATCTTTCTTGGAATCAGGAGAGAGAATTTCTGAAAGCAATGTTTGGTTTTATTCAAGATTGCGAAAGAAAAACAGAAAGTGATGATTTGAAAAGAAAACTTGCAGGAATCGGATATGGATGGAGGGTGATTACCGCAGCAAGAACAGGAGAGAGTGTCCTAAGAACAGGGGATTGGAAGTTTCCTGCATATTCCTGGTCGCACGCTGCAGATTTTGCCGAGAGAATTGCTAAATACGGTAAAGGAGAAGATCGTATGAGCTTCTTGATAAAGGCAGCTGAAGCTAATGTACAGGCTGCAGAAATGATAAGGAATGAAATGATAAGAAGAAGCGGGAGAAAAGATGGGAAAAGAACAAGAAGGAAACACGTTATTCACGAGATAAAGTCAAGATCTATTGCTGGAAACTTGTATGAGCGGGTTTTAGAAGAAAACGCTGGCAGGAGGGAATTTGAAATAGCAAGGCAGATGTTTAGAGAAAAATATGCTGCCGCATACAGAAGAGATGGCAATGAGGTAATTGACTTTAATTATCAAATAAGGTTAACTGCAGAAGCAGGCATTGCAGCACTCTATTGCGCATTGGCTGGAGAGAGAAGAGAAGACCAGGAAGAATATATGAAAAGAGCTGAAAGGGTTTTTGAAAGATGTAGAAGAAATCTTGATGAGATGAGCGATCATAGAAGAAAAGGTGAAACACGGAGGGATATGCTCGATTTTGAATTAATGAAAAAATATTTGGAAGGAGAAAGAGAAGAAGTCACAAGAGAATTAATTGAGTGCTTAAGACAGAATGATTTAGAATTGCCGAGAAGGTTGCATATTTTCGCAAAATTAGACTATAGCTTTGGAGAGAGATGTGAGGGAATCATTGCCGGTTTAAAAGAAGGTAGGGACAGACCATATTAAAAAAAAGAAAAGATAGTCAACTGACAAAAGATTATTTCTGTTCGAAATCCGCAACAAGAAAGGTCATATCATCTTCTTGCACGTGCTGATTGAGCTGTTTGAAAAGTTTATAAAAAAAGTTGACAATGACTTCTGGACTTTGATGTGCCAGATGAGAAAGGACTTCTTTAATGATTTCTTCTCTTTTGAAAATGTCCTGCCTCTCTTGTTGAGTCATATGCTGCCTTATTTTTTTTCGTAACTCCTCGATGTTGATACGTTCCTCAAGCAAGGGGTTGATATGCTCTTCAGGTATTGAAACCTGTTGTTCCATGAGCGCATCTGTAAACATAACAATTTTAAAGTGGGTTACACCATGAGGAATATCTTCTTGGAATTGCTGGTATTCTTGAGTATAACCAAGAGCAGCATTTCCTTTTTCAAATATTTTTAAAGAGAGTATCTGTCCTGTATTTCGATCTAATAAAATAAAGTAAATGGCGGGTTCTCCATAATTTTCAAAGAGAATTTTTCCTTCTTCGATGTTGATAACAACTTGACAAGCTGCAAGAGAACCTGCAGTGTAGATATGACGGATTTCTCCAACAAGTTCCTGCACTTGCTTTTGTGGAAATCCTTTTCTTACTGCTTCTTGGATAGCTGTTTGCATTTCTCCTTGGAGTGATCTTTCCAGAGTTGGTCTTTCTCTATTCCAATAGGCTCCGATGGCTCGAACGAGAGCGGGATCCTTTCGATGTTCAAGAGCCTGTGCAATGAGCCTATCTGCTATTCTATGCACCGCAAATCCATGCCCCATGATGTCCATGACAAAAAAATTGAGAAGAGACTTGTGTATAAAAAGTGAGCAAACATCTCCTCCATAAGGAATGACAAACTGCGAAGAAGGAGTAGGCATGTTCAAGGAGTCATGCAACTGTAAAGGAAGAAAAAGCGCAGAAACAGAAACGTGGTACCTTCCTTTTTTTGTAGGTAAGATAAATCTTCGTGATTGGATGTGTTGTCCATGTTCATAATGAAAAACAAATCCTTCTGCTGTGTCAAAAAGATGCATGAGAGAAAAGAAGAAGACCTCATATTTAAGTGTAGCGACGCTAGAAAGCTTTATAAGTTAACGCAATATCTCAAAAAAGAGGTGGGTGTAAATGAGTGAAGGAATTAAACCTGAAGTGAAAAGGGCATTTGATGATATTCTTGCAGCAGATCCATTCAACGTTGATTTAACCAAGGTACAACCTAGTACGTCTCTTGCTAAAATGTCTGGAACATTAAGAAGTAACCAAGCAACGACAGAGCTTACAAGAAGAATTGTTGAAGTATTTGGATCTAAAACAGGCTTAGATGACCTCTTTGATAATTTTAGAGATGGAAGTGATCCTTCTGAAGCAGAAGTAGCTGATGTTTATGATTTACCTTACGGAGTAATTCTTACCCATATTCAGGAACATCAATCACAAGGACCCGGATATCAAGGTTAAATTTTTTTCTGTTGGTGTCTTCCGCGTTTTTGAACAGCTTTGAGTCTGTCAAGGACAGGTTGACTAAGTTTGTATTGTTTTTTGTAAGCTTGTAAAATAAGTTGCATGACTTTGGGATAGTGTTGGTAATGTTTTGCTTCTATTGCTTTGTCTAAGACGTGTAAGTCAACTGCTTTGTCTTCTTCTTTTGTAGAAAAAAAGCTTAGTCCGAAATCAATAAGGTGTATTCCTTTGTGAGGGTGCAAAACCATATTAGAAGTAGTAAGGTCTCCATGAACAATATCTGCAGTGTGGAGTTTTCCGATGAGGATCCCTATTTCTTTTGCGTAATGCAATGGTTTTTCATGGAATACTTCTTTCAGTGGTTTGCCTTCGATATGTTCCATGTGGATGCTCATGTTTTCATCATTACTTTTTAGAAGTTTGGGAACAGGAATTTGTGCAGCATGGAGTTTTTCTAAGATTTTTGATTCTCTTCTGGTGCGAGATTGCCTGAGCTGTTTATCAAGTGCAGGATGTCTATATTTTTTGGGTATTCTTTCTTTGAGAATTCTTCCGTTCTTTATGCGTACTTTTGCTTCTGCTCCGTGCCATTCCATAGAAGAAAGGAGTATGGAGTGCTTATAAATATTGCTTTCCTTGTGCCTAACTTTTCATATTTCTATTGTTGTTTATTATTTTTTTTTAATCTATCTTTTACAATCATGGTTTTATCATCTTTATACTTAGTTTATTTTAGAATTTTTGTTTGTGATTTTTATAAAAAAAAGATAAGAAGAGACGAAAGATAGACTTTTTTCAGTGTGCCTAACTTTTTTATCTTTGTTATCTTTTTTTAAAAAAATGTCTCTTTAAAAATTTGAGTTCATTTTTTGGGTTAAACTTATAAACTATAATTTTTCTTTTTAGGTTATGTTTAAGGTTATAGGAACAGATACGTATCTTCGAGAACTTAAGAAGTTTCCGAAGTCTGATCAAGAAATTGCAAGAGCTTTTCCTCAACAGCTTTGTGAAAATCCTTTTTTAGGAAAACCGCTTACCTATCCTTTTCTTCGAGAGAAGAAGATAGGTGGAAGAAGAATTTATTATCTTGTTTATGAAAACTTAAAACTTATTTTGCTCGTTGCAACCAGTGATAAGAAAGATCAACAAGAAACGATCAACCGTATTAAATCCCAACTTTACGAATTCAAAAAAGTAGCAGAAGAAATAGCTAAGCAAGTCTCTTGAATCTTCCTTTTTTTAAGTCATCTAAACTACTGGCAAATTGCCTTATTAACTCAAAATCTAAGGTTTCAAACTTTTTGAGTCTTTCATACTCACTCCGAGAGATAGTTATAGTTTCCATAGACTTCTCAAAGGTGTTTAGCTATATAAAACTTGCGCTATATATGAATTCTAGCAGACCAAAATGTTATCTATTCCTCTGTTTCATGTATTTTTTATAATAATCATTATATCGTCTATATAAAACGTCTCTTTTTGTATTTTTGTTTGTGTTTTTTTTTATAAAAAAAGTATAAGAATAAACGAATGATAGATTTTTTCCTTGTGCCTAATTCTTTTCAAGGATAATGCCTTTATCCCATCTTTTTAGTTCTCTCAACCCGTATTCTTTTGCGTCAAAGTCATATTTACCATAGAGCAAAAGCAATGCTTCTTTTTTTGCACAGGTTCTAAAACATTCTAAAACGGTTTCTATTTGTGAAGGCCAAGGATAGCTATAGACTAAATCAAACGAAGAAAATTTTATTTTTCTGTAAGGGTCTTTGCCATGGAGAAAATTAAAATGAGGAGGAATCCTTTCTTTTCGCAGAGCAACAGGAACATAATTACCGTGTACAAATTGAATTCTTCCTTTGGGATTTTTTATGGCTTGTATGATCTGTGCTGTTTTTGTTTCTGCAATAGTAATCAATTCCTGGGAAAGTTCGATAGCAGTCACTTCTTTATGGTAGATTCTTGCTGCAATGTTTTCTACTCTTCCATCACCACTGCCCATGCTAAGCCAATATTTTTTTCCTGATAAAAATTCTTCAGCTTGCACAAAAAAATGTTGCAATTCCTGTGTGGGCAAAGCAACAAAGCCAAAATCTTCTTTGAGAGGATAAGGCTCTTGCTTATACTGCTGTAGAATAACACTCCAGGGTTCCATTTATATAAAGAGAACGATAGGTTTTTATATACTTTTATTTTTCTAAAGAAAAGAGGGGTGTTGACAACGTCTGATCTTGAAGGTGCAGTGGAACTAGCTTCACTGGAAAATTTTGCTGTTTCTGGTATTAAAGATTCAACTTTTTTTGACCATGCACCTCTCGATACGATGCCAAGAGGAAGGCTTACGCTTATTGGCTGTAATTCAGGGATACAATTGGCAACAAGAGTTGCTAATGAGTATAACAGAAGACTTGGGCATTTAAAAAGAAGGCCATTGGAAGAACAAGAAAGGGTAATTGCACATCCTGCTACTCATGATATTTTTTCTGATCATGAGATCATTTCCACTATTGAGGAATCTGTTGATGGAGCAGATGTGTATGTTTTTTCAACTCCACAAGATCCTACACAAGCAAAATGGAATCTGAGCGATAATATTCTTAACATGCTTTTTGTAGGAGACGCACTGAGAGATAATGGAGCATCACATTTAACTTTAGTTATTCCTTATCTTCCTTATTCTAGACAAGAAAAAACAACTCCTGGAAAAAGACAGCCTATCAGTGCTGCTTGGCTTGCAAGAGCTATTGCTGATGCGGGTTATGATCGTGTTATTTGTCTTGACGTGCATTCAAAAGCTATTCGTGGGTTTTATACTGCTGTAAAAGTGAGATTTACTCCTTTGGACTCTTTTGGATTCTTTTTAAATTACTTTGAACAGTTTAGAGAGGATCCGAATACCCAATTTGTTGCTCTAGATGCTGGAGCTTTTCCTATGGGTAATTATCTTTCGAGAGCGTTAAATTTACCCTTGGGACAAGCAACAAAAATTCGCCATAGTGGAGATGAAACTGAGCATGTCCAAATTATAGGGGTAGGGCGCAGAAGAGTTTTGCTTGGGGATGATATTATTGCAACAGCAGGTTCCATAGAATCACTGGGAAATCGTTTACACAATGAATATGGTGTAGAAGAGATATATGTTGCTGCTTCCCATGGACTTTTTACAGGACCTGCGATGGAACGCTTACAAAGAATGCATGATTCTGGATTATTAAAAGAAGTTGTGATTACCAATTCAGTTACACACGCTGATGGCAAATTGCCCTCTTTTTTGAAAGTACATGACTTGGTATCAACACTAGCTCTTGTAGCTAATCGTGCGCATTACAGCAGGAGTGTTAGTAAAGCATTTTATATGCCTCAAAGATTAGGAAGAAATGGCGGATAGAGTATTTTCTCTCTTCTTTGATACAAAAACCTTATAAAAGAGCCTGTCTTTTATGCAACGATGCCCATTCAAAAACCTAAGGGAACTGAAGATTTCTATCCTGAAGATGAAGCAGTAAAACAAGCATTATTTTCTCAATTTAGAAACGTTGCTCAATCTTTTGGATTCCAAGAGGTGAGTAGTCCTGCGTTTGAAAACTTTGAATTGCTTTCACAAAAAGAAGGCGAGGAAATAAAACAACAAATTTTCACTCTGGAAAAAAGGGGAGATGAAAATTTTGGTTTGCGTTTTGACTTAACGATTCCTAACACGCGTTTATTTATGCAAAAACAGCAGGAATTGCAAAAGCCTGTAAAGTGGATTACCTGCGATAGGATGTGGAGATATGAAAGACCACAAAAAGGAAGGTTGAGAGAATTTTATCAGATGAATATGGAAATCTTTGGTTCTCAGAATCCTGAAGCTGATGCTGAAGTCATTACAGCAGCATTGACCTTTTTCCAATCCTTGGAATTGACAGAAAAAGAATTTGAAGTACGTCTTAACAATAGAAAACTTTTGCAAGGACTTCTTACAGAGCTTGTGGGTGAAAAACGTCTTGATGAAATAATCAGATTGATTGATAAAAGAGAAAAAATGGAAGTAAAGGAATGGGAAGCAGCAGTAAAAGCAGCAGGCGTAAAAGAGGTAATAGCACTCACGAAAATCTTAGATATGACCTCTTTACAAGATCTTGAAAAAATAAAAAAGAACGACCTTGCACAAGAAGGCTTTGCTGAATTAAAACAAGTGTATGAACTGCTTGACAAAAACTTTGTACGCATTCATTTGAGCACTGCACGAGGACTAGCGTATTACACCTCTACGGTCTTTGAATTTTTTGACAAAAGTGGAAAGTACCGTGCGCTCTGTGGCGGAGGAAGGTATGATAAGTTAGTTGAACTCTTCGGAGGACAGCCAACTCCTGCAACAGGATATGCTATCGGATTAAGCACGCTACGCTTATTATTAGAAGATCTTGGAAAACTACCACAAACCAAACAAAGACTTGATTATTACATTGCACCTTTGGACAAAAAATTTTTGTTACAAGCATTAACCCTAGCATCTACGCTGAGAAAAAAATCTTCTGTTGATGTTGATCTGATGCAGCGCTCCTTAGGAAAACAAATGAGTTATGCAAAAGCAATCGGAGCAGAAAACGTTATTGTCATCGGAGACCAAGAAATAAAAACGAAAACAGTCAAAATTAAAAATCTGAAAACAGGAAAAGAAACGAGTATGAAACTTTAATGATGACGTTCTGAAAGATGGTCTTCTTGCTTACCTTGTGAGGTATAATATCTCTGCCAATCTTTCTGCATCTGTTCATGATTAGGGAGTGCTTGCACTTTTTCTTCTTTTCTATTTTTTCTTTTCTTCAAGATAAAAGCAGAACCTACAAGTGCAATTCCTAAGATAAGCGCAGGCCCTATCAAATTGTAAGAATAGTACTGCTCAACAATGGTCTGTTGTCTGATAGGAATTTCATGGCATTTAAAGTCAGAACCGCAGTATTGGTTTTCTGTACATTCTAAATTTTCAGAACAATCTCTTACAAAATTATTTGCAAAAAAGACGATGTGATTAATGAGAAACAATAATCCTATAATGCCTCCTATAATCAGGAGTACTATCATAATAGCTTCTGCTTTCTTTCCAAACATGGTAAGGGAAACTGGGAAGTATTTAAAAAGATGAGGATAACTTTAAAAAGGAGTTCTTCTTTCATTTTTTTGTGGGTGCATGACAAAACTACTTTATTCTGAACCACAGTTGCATATAGTAAGTGATGGACTCTTCCCTAAAGTCATGTTACCTTATAGGCAAAGAGTTCCAAGGGCTGCTACCCTTTTAGAAAGACTTTGTTCATATGCTGAAGCAAGACTATCGGATGAAAACAGTACTCCTTCTGTTACAGCGCAGACAAATGATTTTCTTAAGATCTTGGATTATGAAGTTCTTCACGAACTTGCAGTAAGAGAGGGCTCTAGTTATGCTACGCTTGAAAGACTGTCAGGTGAAATGGCAAGAAAAGTTACTCATGTTCTCTGTGCAGATATCGCGTTACTTACAGAGATTCCTTTGGTTAGAAAAATTTCTATGAGTGATTGGTATGGGATAATTCATCAACCTCAATTGAGAGATCATCATCTTGGTTGGCGTTGGAGTATAGAATTGGGATTGCCTGATGGAGAGATGCCTGATCCACAAGATCTTTATGACAGTATGAAAGAAGAATGGCCTCCTGAAGCTCTTTTTTTAGAAGGAACCTACAAGAGAAGAGATGTAAAAGAAATTCTTGGGGCGCTTTACACACTTTTTCCAAATGGAGAAGCAATCCTGAGTCTTCCTGTTATAAAGATCCCTGAGGAGAAACTTGAAGGATGGGTAAATAGTTTATTGCTGGAATTCCTCGAAGAATTAGAAGATGGAGAAGGCCATACAAGTGAAGAGGATGAACTTGAACATGCAGTTGTTGGACAAAGTGATTATGCTGAGCCTGATGAGGAAATTGATGAAGAAGATAATGAGGACGAAGAAGGTGACGGTTGGCTTCCTGATTTAGAGGGGTGGAAAGACAAGTAAAGTATGTTTATGTTATTTATTTTTTTCATGTTTCTCTTCTTTTTGTCAAAAAAAATAAAGAAAATTCAAAAGATACTTTCTTGATAAAAAAATTAAAAAATGGGTTAGATATTCTTTACAAAACAAAATCCTTTTTTTCTTCCATTTTCTTCAAGTACAGAGGTCATGTTTTTTCTTTCCTTCTCTTGCAATTCGTCTTCAAAAAGTACAGTTAATTTTTTGGGAGGCTTGGCATAGTTCATGGTTCTTGAAACAATTTCTTGTCCTGGATAACAACCTTTGGTTAAGGAAGCAATCTGAGGAAAAACATTGAGAATCATTTCTTTTTCGTAATCAATAGTTTGTAAAGGCAAGTTATAATGCAAGCGGAGATAAGCAAATATTTTTTCATCTCTGATTTCTTCTTTTTTTTGTTTTGTTAAAAAGATACTAAAATGTTCTTCTCGTATTTCAATTTCTTCTTTTCCAAGTTTATCAAAGCTATTTTCTGTATGAAAAACAAGATATGTAAAATAATCAATTCGTTTCCATTGAGCTCTGCTTAATTTGAGATACTTTTCGCAATGTTCTAAAAAACGTGGATACAACACTTCAGGAAAAACAAGGAGCATTTCATCTTTACTGATTTGCTTTTGCCAGAAGATAAGGACTATTTTTCCAAAGCGGTCAAGCAACGCATTTCTTGGTTTATCTAGAGTATTGCAGCTAATGGTTGTTAAGAGTTTGCAGTCTTGTTGAGTAATGCTTACTACCGTATAAGGTAAGAGATAGTTTTTCATGGTACTTGTAGGATGTAAATTCCTTGTCGTTTTTTTGGAAGATATTCTCCACAAACAAGGTTTCCTTCTCTTTCTCTCAAAAGATTAAAAAGATTTAAGCTGGACATTCCTCCCATGGGAAAGGGAAAAGCTCGTACAAAATCAAGGATTCCGATATGGCCTCCTGGTCTGGTAACTCGTTCTGCTTCTTGTAATGCTCTTTCATTTTCTGGAATTGCAGATAATGCGTACGTCATTACAACAACATCAAGTGAATTATCTGCAAAGGGAAGACGAGTAGCATCTGCTCTGACTAAAGTGTAGCTTCCTGAGTTTCTTTTTTGTTTTCTTTTTGCTCGTCGTAACATGGAATGGTTGATATCAAGAAAGGTAACCCTAGTCGAAGAAGGATAATAATCTACATTTTTTCCTGTTCCACTACCTATTTCAAGCACTCTTTCTCCTGATTGTATATTGAGATGTGTAAAGAGTTGTTTCCTTGCTTCAGGAGGCTCCTCTATTCTCATCAGCTGCTCATAAAAAGGTGCAATGAGAGTATACCAAGCATTGATAGTAGTTTGCATGACATGCATAC
This sequence comes from Candidatus Woesearchaeota archaeon, assembly GCA_018303205.1. Classification (GTDB taxonomy): domain Archaea; phylum Nanobdellota; class Nanobdellia; order Woesearchaeales; family JAGWAF01; genus JAGVYP01. Next base: position 20,035 of record JAGVYP010000064.1, on the reverse strand, counting down.
CTCTTTTAAAAGAAGGAGGCTATTTAAAGGTCACCCTTGATAAAACGGAATATATTTAAAGAGCTTTATTTTCATCTCTTTTATGTCGAGTGGAGTGGAGACGCCAGTAAAAGTTAGTTTAAAGGATCTTGAAGGATCTGTTGATCTTGGAAGACTTCTTGCTCAAGCACGCAGAGGAGATGCAGGAGAAGAGGATCTTTCTTTTCTTGAAGAACTATTTAGTAAGGATGGAAAAGATTGGACTTCTGAACAAGTAAGTAGAGTTGAAGAATTAAAAGAAAGATTTCCCTTAGCAACTTTTTATAATATAGATGAGGATACCTACACGCCTCGACAACTTGTACGTTACCTAACTTCTTGTATATCTAGTCTTATAGTACCGCCTTCAGAGCGCAAGTACCTTAGGAATACTATCAAACAATTAGAAGAGTCTAACCTTTCTCCTGACCAGATCAATGGTTTAACAGATGTTCTTTTAGGGATAAAAGAAAGACAAAGAGAAGAAAGAGACGGAGCAGTGTTTACTCCTCTTTTTTCGCATCCTGATGCTTTCGTACAAAGGGTAATAGAATATGCTTCTAGAAGAAGACTTTCTTCTGATTATGAAATATTTCCAGGAGAGATTACTAGAGTGTATGAAAATCATTTTAAGTCACCAGAAAGATGGAAACAATTTTCTGATGATCTTCTTCTTCATGCACCTGATGCGCATCAGGAAAAATATAGATCTGCTTTGGTAAAATTAAAAGAATTTTTTAGTAGAATAGATCCTGCCAAGCATGAAATTGTTGCACTAGGATATGCACGACCAAAAGGTTGATCTTCTTAAATCAGTTTTGTTATTATCAGGTTATCCTGCTGTTTTAAGAACCAGACCCGTAACGTTTTACATTCTTATCAATTAATGACCATTCCCAAATGCTACCTTGGTAGTTTGTAGCGTGATAACCCTCACTTATGGCAAAAGCTGTTGCTTGTGCACTTCTTCCTCCTGTTCTGCAGTGAAAGATGAGGTTATCTTCTTTTTTTGGCTTTGGAAAACCGTATTTTTTTTGAAAAGAAGTGTTGTCTAACTCCCAGGCTTCTTCAAACTCTGTGAAAGGGATATTTTTTGCTGTGGGAATCATGCCGTATGGGAGTTCTTCTTTTTCTCGTACATCAATAAGGGTGTATTTTCCTTGGGAATCTATTACTTTTTTTAATTGTTCAGTAGTGATAACAGGAGTCATTATCTTGCATTAGTTTTGAGTGTTTATATGTTTTTCGTACGTCAGACATCAGAAAAGCTTAATGTTTCAAAGTCATTGCGGAGATTCGCTGCTCCCTTGATCGCAGATTTTACGTCGACAACGCTGCATGAATCACGTTGTCTCCTGGCTTTACTCCAAGGCAATGACTTTTGCTTAGGGTCTTTTTCATAAGGTTTATATAGAATATTGAAAGCAGCCATTTGCAGAGGTGTACGATATGAGAACAATATGTGTTTTTAATCATAAAGGAGGTGTAGGAAAAACTACAACTGCTATTAATCTTGCAGCAGGATTGTCAAGGCATGAAAAGAAGGTGCTCTTAGTTGATCTCGACCCCCAGGGGAATCTTGATGTGTCACTCAAAACACAATCAAAGTATAGCGTGTATGATGCTTTGACAGGAAAGGTTCCTGTACAGCAGTGCATTGTGCCCATAGCAAAGAACTTTGACATGATTGCTTCTACAGAAAATCTGACTAAGATAGAGTATTACTTGTCCCATCAAAGTAATGGAAGGGATGTGTTCAAAAACATTCTGAGTTCTATCAAAGGGTATGATTATATGATTATTGATTGTCCTCCTTCTTTGGGCTTGCTTAATCAATCTGTGCTGAGTTTTGCCAAAGAAGCATTTGTGCCTGTGGCAACAGACTTTTTAGGTGTTGATGCGCTTAAAAAAATGCCTTCTGTAGTTGCAGAAATCAACAAGCATTTCAATCATGATTTGAAGATAACCAAGGTTATTCCAACGTTGTATGATCAGAGGAACAATATTTGCAAGGAAATGCTTTCCTTGATTCAGCAGGACTTTCCAAAGCAAGCTTCGCATCCTATTAGGAATAATACCAAGCTCAAAGAGGCTCCTAAGTATGGAAAGAGTATCTTTTCTCATGCAAAGTCTTCTCCCGGAGCGAAGGATTATGGGAAATTGGTAGAAGATGTTCTTGCTATGCAAGGGTAAGGGAAATAGAGGATTTAGACTCTGTATATGAAAAATAAAAGAATAATCGAAAAATATAGAAACAGTAAACAATATTTACAGATTAAAAATTATCTAGAAAAGAGAAAAGATAATTTAAATAAGGGATGGACACTTTTTATTGGAGTAGAGATACTAACAATTATTTTGGACCTATATGGATTTCTACATCCTGGAATTAGAATATTGATGTATATCTTTTTTCCGATAATACTTTGGAATATTATTCTTAACTTCATTAATGTTAAGTATGACTTAAAACAAATGGAATCGGTTATTTATGATTTCAATAAAATTCTAATTTTATTAGAAGAAGATGATCAAATAAAATCTAAAAAAACATTAAAAAGAATTCAGAAGTTAATCAGAAGGTTTGTTCTCAATTGCCCATATTATGAAAGTGCTGAGCTAGAAAATGAAAAGAAAGTTAATGATGCATTTGACCTAATAGCAAAAAAATTATTGATAGAGATTGATCCAAAATTACACAGAAATGTATCCATAAGTGAATATAAACATCTTTGTATATCATTATCGGAAATTTTTTCCAGTATGTACCTGCAGAAATTTGAGGATATTATCGCAAGATATGAATATTTAAAAGAGAAGAATGTACAAAAAGAATCATTATTAAAAAAGTTTGTAAGTTCAAACAAAAAACAAATTTTTTTTGGTGTATTTATAATTATGATAATACTTACATTGATTAAGATATACTTCACTAATCCAGAAGGAGTGTTTTGGACATACGTTTTAGGTGCAATTATTGCAGTTTGGAGTGGTGTGCAGTATATTATCAAAAAAGAAAATAGGTCATGAGAATATTTTCTTTTTATGTTCTTTTTCATATGCTTTTTTTGCACGTGGCATATTGAGGATCATTCTTTTTGCGGTGTTGTGGAGACTGGGATTTTTTTCTGCATCAACAGAATGAAAAATTTCAGCAAGAATTTGCATCAAAGGCACATGATGTTGTGGTTCCATTTTGTCTATACTATCAAGAGTTTTTAAAAGGTATAAGGCACTGTATTCATTAATGGGTGCGAGTTTTAGGATGCATTCTTTCAAGTAGGTTCTTCCTTCTTTGGTGAGCAAGGATTTTTTCTTATTGAGGGCAAAGCTTCCGTATAATGCTCTCTGGTCGCTTGCTTGTTCTATTCTAAAAGAAGGTGATGCTTCTATTTTTTTGATAAGTTCTACGAAGTTTGTATTGTCATTTCCTCCGATAACCAATAAAAAGGTTTCCCAGCTAACGAGATTTTTGCATGCTTCTTCTTGATAAGTATGCATCAAAGTAAATCTATCGGGTGCAGAACTGTTAAGATAAAGGCGAAATGCAACGACTTTGTCTGTAGCATTGGTTGCAGTGTTGAACTGTTTTTTAATCATGGCATGCACAAGAGGAGTGTCAAGTGTAGAGAGTAGTGCGAGTGCTGTGTTTTTTATTTCTCTGTTTTTTATTTCTTGTACAGTTTTTTCTAGATACACACCATGAAAAACTGCATGATCACAAGTAGCGTATTTTTTTTCAAGTTCTTTTTGGTATTTTTTTGCTATCGCGTTGAGTATTTTTTTCTTTACGTCATAAAGGTCTTGGTAGCAGTGCGCATATTTTTCATGTTCTACGCTTTCGAAGATAGAAATAATTTGAGGACCTGTTTGTTGCATGAGTTTTTGAGAAGTAAAGAGTTCGTAGTACAGCGCAATGATAGGGGAAGAAACTTCTCTGTGTTTGTTTTTGAGCAAGTGTTCTTTTTCCTGGTTCATGAGTTCTTGAAATGCGAGGAATCTACAAACGACATCGTTTCCTTTTCGTACTTGCAAGAGAAGTTCATCTTCAGTTGCAGTATAGTGTACTTTGCCATAAAAGGAATATCCCCTGTTGAGGGAAAGAAATGCAGGTTTAGGTAGGTGTGCAAAAGAAATTTTTTGTTGTTTTTTTTGTACCCGGATGATTTTTTCAGCGATGATATTTCCCTCTTGGTCATGAAGTGCGACAGAAAAGGGAAATTGCCAGTTCCCGTTTTGTTTGAGATCGAGAGTACATTCTTTGTTTTTTTCTTTATACTGTGGTGTTACTTTGAGTTCTGGATATTTTGTTTTTTTTAGCCAGCCTTTTGCCATGGCTTGTAAGGAGTATCCTGAGGCTTTTTCCATACAGTTGATCCATTGTGTTGTGGTTGCATTGCGATGTTTATAGGTAGTATGGTAAAGATGGAGTCCTTTTACAAAGTTTTCTTTGCCTATGAGTGTTTCTATCATGCGAACAAATTCTGGTGCTTTGACATAGGTGATGGAAGTGATGAGCTCGTTCGGATCATTAAACCCGTCTGGCTCAATAGGGAGCGAAGCTGCTCCCGCATCTTGGGATAAGGTTCCTCGTTCAGGTGAAAGAATTCCAAGAACAGTGGAAAGTCGCGCGTAGTCTTCCCCGAAAACAAAAGCAATGTGTGCGTGTTCAATAAAGACGGTGACTGCTTCGTTGAGCCAGATTTCAAAAGGACTGTGTCCTGTAACTTCGCTTCCGTTCAGGTTATGATAAAATTCGTGTGTTTTTACTGCTATGAGATATTCGAATGCCCTATCTGTCATGTGAGCAAAAGGCATGATCCTGTTAGTAACAATGGTTGTATTGCCGACATTTTCCATACCTCCAAAATCTGAGTTTTGCATGCCTATTTCGCGATAGACAGTTCCTGTGTATTGATATCCTAATTTTAAAGGAGCTGTAAGTTGTTTTATTTTTTTTCTGAGAGTAGCAAGTTTTTTTTCATCTTTTTTCATTTGTTCTCGTTCTAGGAGGAAATTCCAGATTTGTGTTTTGGTTTCGTGCGCAGGGTAAGTGTCTGGTCCTGTAAAGAGATGAATCCATAAGATGCCGTGTGCAAGGAGTTCTAATGCTTTCTCAGCTCTTTCAGGCTCGCTTTTTGGAGGTACTAATAACTCGAGAGTAAAGGTTTTTCCGTCAGGATACTCTAACTCTTTTTTGAACGTCGTATAGGTTCCTACGCCAAGAAAAAAGAGGTAAGGTGCCATGGGTGTTTTGGTGTTGTCGTATTTTACTTGTACTCTACCAGGAGCTATTTTTTTTCTTTCTTGAACAAGGTCTCCATTAGTGATAATATTAGTATATTTCTCATCTGCTATGATTGTTGTAGTGTATATGCATTTTGCAGTCATGTCATCTATGCAAGGAACAATTCTTTGAAATCCCCATTGTTGGCATTGGGTGATTTGTGTGGGAGGTGCTCCTGGTGGTGTTTCATCATAGTATAATCCTTCAAGAGTATTTTTTGTTGGCCTACAAGTTGTTTGAGTAGTGATGATGATGACTTTGTTCTTTTTTATGGTTTTTTCAAAAGTGATGATTAAAAGATCTTTTTGGTAGTCAAAGAGGACAGGACAAGCATCGCAAGAAACCGTAGAGACAGTTAAATTTTTTGCGTTTAAGGTTAATTTTTTTAAAGGTTTCACTGTTTTTACTTTGAGATGGGAAACCACATCCGTATGATCATGGAAGATGTCAAAGTTTAGGTCCATGTGGAGAACTTGAACAGGAAGCTTTCCAAAATCTTCTCGTGTGTATTTGAAGAGGCGTGCCATAGCCTTCTTTTTTTCTTTTGGTTTATAAGGATTGCGCTAAGAGAGATGGAAAAAAAGTTAGGCATAAGGAAAAAAAGTCTATCATTCGTTTATTTTATTCTTTTCGTTCCTTACTTTTTTTATAAAAAAAACTTAAAACAAAAATACAAAAAGAGACGTTTTATATAGACGATAAAATAATCATTATAAAAAATACATGAAAAAAATAAGACGATAGAAAAAATACCTAAAAAATATTTGAAAAAGTTAGGCACAAGGAAAATATCGTTTATTTTTTCGTTTATTATTTATATCCTTTTTTTATAAAAAACTAAAAAAAATTAAAAATGTCAAAAATCAAAATAAATTTTTAAAAATAGGTTTTACTTCAAGGTACTCACTTTTCATAGCGCTGCACACTATGATTACCCCTCTTTATCGGGAACAAATTCCAAGGCTAGTGAATTCATGCAATACCTTTTTCCTGTAGGCTTTGGACCATCGTCAAAGACATGACCGAGGTGTTCTCCGCATTTGCTTAACACTTCAATTCTTTTCCCACCAAATAAGGAATTGTCTTCCTTCAGAATAATGTTTTCTTTGTCTAAAACATCCCAGAAGCTTGGCCAACCTGTTCCTGATTCATATTTTGTTTCAGAGCGAAAAACAGGAATTTTGCAACCTGAGGTAACGTACGTTCCTTTTCTTTTTTCGCTGAGGAGTTTTCCGGTAAAAGCCCTTTCTGTTCCTTTTTCTACTAAGATATGGTATTGTTGCGGTGTAATCTTTTTTTGCCAGTCTTGTTCTGTTTGTTGTTCTTTTTTGAAAAGCATGGTATCACCTTCAGTAGGAGTGTTGATTTCTGAACTTTGAGAAGTACACGAGGTCAGGAGTATGAGTATACATACTAAAAAAAGAGCGTGTTTCATAGGGAGATCTTTCTTTTTATCGTTTATATCCTTTATGAATTAAAAGTGAAGTAAATACAAGATATAATAAAGAATATTATAAAAAAAAGAGAAGTTTACTTCCCTACTCTGTCTCTTTTGCTTTTCATACGCCTTTCCTTAATTTCTTGGGGAATAGGGTTTCTGCTAAAGCGAAGAAAACGGTTGATTCTAAACTCATCTTCCTGTTTTTGCCTCATTTGATCAGGGCTAAGCTCTGGAAAGCTCACATCCATGCTTGCAGGTTTTTCCTTTTTAAACTTTAAATACCGTTCTTTTTTGAGATTAGGTTTTTTATCTTTCTTTTTGCTCATACTCTCACCATAACGCTCGAGAAAAGAAAAAGGTATTAAAAATCTTGTGGTTTTAACATTTTGCTCATGAGATAATAAGGCTTCGGAAACCCTCTGATTTTATCTTTTCCCTACTTCGCCTTGGATAATCCCTCTTACACGTTCTAAGGTGTTTTCAATGGTTCCCCTGCTATTAATGCAGTACCAAGTCATTCCAAGTTCCTGATACACCCCTTGGATGGCAGGACCAAGCTTTGCATAAAAAGAGGTATCAATTTGTCTTCCTTTGTAGAGTTGTGTTCTTGTCAACAACGTTGCAATATCAATATCTAAATGAATGCCAATAACTCTTTTTTCCCTTACTACGTGTTGTGCGTGTTCTCTATAATGACGTGTTACGTCTGCATCAGGGCAAATCAAAAGGCAATGTGCAAGATTTCCAGGATGAAAAGTTTCAACAACATGAACACCTGTGCTTAATGCAGCAGTTTCTCTTCTGAGCTCTTCCTGCATAATGCTTCTTTGAAACTCTTCGGTGCTTACCGTACTGCCTTCTATCCAGGGTGCTTCTCCTCTCTCAATAAGCATTGCTGCGATCTCAGGATGATAAGAAAACCCTTCCTGTGCAAGAAGAGTGCCTATAGTTGTTTTTCCGCTGGAATGAATTCCTGTCAAAGAAAAAATGATGTCCTTAGCTACTTCTTCACTCATGAAAAAGAGAAAAGTAAAATCCTTTAAATGTTTTGTGATAATACTATTTTATCTGTTCTTCTTTTTTATAAAAATTCTAAAAGATACAAAGAATATGAAAATGAAGAACATGACAGTCAATAAAAAGAAATGGACCCGCCCAGACTTTCAGGATTTTGAATATCAAAAATCTTTTTGAACTGGGGATCTTCACCGAGTCAAGGTGACGTCATAGCCGCTAGACCACGGGTCCTTGAGAAGAGCATGAAAAACATTTATTTATAAAGGTTTGTTCTTCTCTGTTTGCATGGATTATCTTGCTTTAAAGGACCTTCCTGTATCCTGTAATATCGGAGTGAGTAAAGAAGAAAAAAAGAGAAAACAAATGCTTCTTATTTCTGTTCTTCTTTTTCTGGACCTAAAAAAAGCATGCAAAAGCGACAAGCTAGAAGATACCATCAATTATAGTGAAGTTAATGAAAAAATAAGAGAGAAAACGCAAAAGGAAGAGTATAATATGATTGAGCATCTCGCTGAAGAAATTGCAATACTTTTGCTTTCTGTATATCCTTTAAAAAAAATAAGAGTAGTCATAAAAAAAACAGAAGCATGCAAAGGCAAAGGATATCCTTTAGTATACATTGAGCGTCATCATGACTAAGGTTTTTCTTGGTTTGGGCTCAAATTTGGGAGACAGAAAAGCATATTTGGAAAAAGCAATGTCTTGTTTAAAAGAAAAAACAAAGATTGTTGCGTGTTCCTCACTCTATAAAACAGAGCCTGTGGGATATGGAAATCAAAATGATTTTTATAACAGAGTTATAGAGATAGAAACGCGTTTACAGCCAAAAAAATTATTGACATTTTTGCAAAAGATAGAAAAAAAATTGGGAAAGAAAAAAAAGAGAAAAAATGGGCCACGCACTATAGATATAGATATCTTGCTCTATGATCGTTTGGTGATAAAAGAAAAAAACCTGATTATCCCTCATCCGAGGATGCATGAGAGAAGATTTGTTTTAATACCTTTAAAGGAAATTGCTCCAAAATTTGTGCACCCTAAAATGAAGAAAAGTATTTCTGAGCTTTTGAGAAGTGTAAAAGAAAAAAAGAGAGTGAGGAAGCTTACCCGATAACTTGAACTCCTTGGGTTCTTAGAGTAGGGAACACATCAGCTTCGGTAACAGAGTTAATGGTAAGTTGCTGATAACTATGGATGCGTAAGTTTTTGGATTCTCTGGCTTTAAGAGGAACACCGAATTCGCTGTCCACCCAGAGTTCAATGACTTGATTGTCATATGCAAAGGTTACATAATCAACAAAGCGTTGTTCTAGAGAGGAATATTTTTTTCGATAATCAAGCATTTCTCCTTCTTGAAGCATGACAATCCAGTCAAAAGGTGTAGGCTTGGCGTAGCTTTCATAGTTTACTTCAATAAGCTCCCTCCAGAGAGGCCCGCATTTTTTTTCATTAGTATTTTCCTGTGCTTCGCATCCTGCAAATGCGTCTTTGGTAACCATATCAAGATAGACTGTGTCAATGTAGAGGGAATTATCTTCTTCATCAACGCCTGCAGGTTTAATCGTGTCTAGAACAATTCCCACGTTAGGAGGTTTGACAAAGAAAGTATGACCTTCATACGTGTATTGTACACTTTTTACTTTAGTGACGAGGGTATTGAGAATTTTTTCTCTTCCGATAATCAGGGGGTCTTCTGTTGTTGTTTGTTCTTCTTCTGTTTGTTCAACGGAAGTTTCTGTCTTTTCAGGAAGAGTTATTTGTTCTGTTTTTTCCTCTGGCAAAAGAGGTTGTGCTGGTGCTTCTTCTTTTTGTTCGTCTCTGTCGCAGATTTTGTTGTTATTTTCATCTAAGCAGCACTCGCCTTGTTTATATTCAAAATACGGTTGCGTGCATAATGGTTTTTCAACGCATGCTGAAAGCAGAACAACAAAAAAAGTAAGGAAGATCAATTTTTTTATCATATCTTGTGAAGAAAGAGCTTATCTTAAAAATGTTTTGGTTTTGAAGAATGAATCAAATGTCTCGTATGTTGATGCTTGGAAAGATGTTGTCTTTGAGGTTCTTGGTGGTGGGCATGAAAATGATGGAAAAAGTCTTTTCCCATGAGTGATTTTTTGAGATGATCCCATTCTAATAACCCTCTGTCTCTCCACATCTTTTCTAATTGCTTATGAGGAGCTCTCTTTTCCTCACGAATAAATTTGCTTACTGCATTTACTGCATCTTCCATAAGTTTTTCTTCTTTTCCAATGACGATGGACTTTTTTTTTCTGATGGCATCAAGAAATTCTTCAAGAGTATCTGCTTTGCAAAGCGTTAATGCATTGCCCAATTCTGCAAGACAGTGACCATCGCTTCCTCCTGTTATTCCTTTATTGAGTCGTGCAGTCCAGGCTATGCCTTGGTCGTTCATTTCTTTGGTGAGAGTTGCATTCATGGTTTCTATGCTATGGATTTTTTTAAGGGTTTCCTTTGTGATAGGAAACTTTTTTATTCCGCAAAATCCTGGACCATAGGGGTGGGGTGCTGTGATAAGACAAGGATAACCACTTGCGAGGTCAACTGCTTCATCATGGGTAATATCGAGAAACCAGGGATTTTTTTTTATGCGTTTTTTCATGTCATTTTCATAAAAAGAGATATAGCTCTCCCAGTCATAAAAATGAAGAAGGATGTGCACACCATTATGACAGGTTAATTCAAGGCCTGGAACAAGAAAAATGTTCTTTGAAAGTTTTCGTGCCTGCAATGCTCCTCCGATATGGTTGTGGTCTGTAAAGGAGGTTCCTATAGTGAGCTTTTTGCATTGTTTCATGATAGGAGGTATTTTTGATAGTCCGTCTACGCTAAAACGGCTATGATAATGCATGTCTACTGCTTGATAACCTTCTTTGCATAGGACTTGAAGAAGAGGATTTCCTTTTGCTTGTGTACGGTAAATTTGCATCTTCTTTTTTTATTTTATTGACTATAAAAAGGTATCTCTAGGAGGCTTTTTCAAATATTTTTTTAGGTCTCTTCTCTTTTATCTTCTTATTTTTTTCGTATATCTTTTTCATCTCTTTTTTGAGTATTTTTATCGTCTATACTACTGGTTTATTTTAGAATTTTTGTTTGTGTTTTTTATATAAAAAAGATAAAAAGAAACGAAGAAAAGAATAGCTCCTTGTGCCTAACTGTCAAAAACCACCCATGGTTTTTGAGCATGCTCAAAAATTTTTCACTATAGACCATCAATGGGCTTCCCGCCACTAGTCAGAGACTGGTGGAAAATTTTTGACATTTTTATCAAAAGAAAAATAAAAAAATGTGAAAAAGAGGTCATGTGTCAAAAGTTAACCGTATCGTTCTAAGCAAAGCTTTATATACGTAAAAAGTGAAAATGTGTCCATGGTCAAGGAAGATAAAAGAGTGCTCAAATACTTGTTTATTCTCTTTTTTATCCTTCTAATCTATTTGGCATTTCTTGTCGTTTCTCCTTTTTTGAAAGCGATCCTTGCTAGTTTTGTGTTAACGTACATTTTTTACCCTATTTACCGTGTTATTCGTGCACGGCTCAAGAACAAGACTGTTTCTGCATTGATAGCTTCTCTTCTTATTATTCTTCTTCTTTCTATTCCTCTTGTTTTTATTCTCCAAACCGTAACTGAAGAAGCAGGATATTTTTATTTGCGTGCAAAGCAGAAGATAGCAACAGGTGGCTTGTTAAAGGTGAGTTGCGTAGGAGATGATGGTGCAGTTTGTGATGGGATTACTTTTGTAAATCAGATGATTGCAGATCCTGATATGAAGCAATGGCTTGAGGATAGCTTAAAACGTTTTACGACCTTTATTGTAGAGCAGACTAGTGATTTTGTCTTTGCTATACCGATGATTATCGTGCATTTGTTTGTTACTTTTTTTACGACGTTTTATCTCTTTAAGGATGGGCATGATCTTGCTGAGCGTTTCAAAAACTTGCTTCCGATTAATAGAAAAAATCAGCATGCCATTTTTAAAAAGTTACATGATGTTGCTCACGCTGTTATTTTTGGAACAATCATTGTTGCTCTGATCCAGGGCGCGTTAGGAGCAATTGGATTCTGGGTGGTAGGCATTTCTTCTCCTCTTTTATGGGGTTTGCTGATGAGTATCTTCGCACTTATTCCTTTTGTAGGAACAGGGATTATTTGGGTTCCCGCTGTCCTCTTCCTTGCTGTTACAGGATATACGACAGGTAATGAAACCATGCTATGGCAAGCAGTTGGTTTGTTCTTTTACTGCTTTTTTGTTGTTGCTGGCATTGATAATATCATTAAACCAAAGATTATAGGAAATAGAGCAAATATTCATCCGGTGATTGTGCTACTTGGAGTTTTAGGCGGGATAAAATTCTTTGGTATTGTTGGCTTTGTTATTGGTCCTTTGGTGCTTGCTAGCTTTGTTGCTTTTCTGGACATTTATGAAGCTGAAAAAAGAGATGGATTTAGAGACTGAAGTGGGGGATTTTCATTATTTTTTTCTCGTCTTTATTTTCTTTGTTTTTTTTTCTAAATTTTGATTAAAAAAAAGAAAAAATAAACAGGAATAGAAGACGGTGGCGCCCGGATTCGAACCGAGATACCCCGAAGGGAACCAGCTCTCAAGGCTAGCGCAGTACCAGGTTGTGCCACGCCACCATGAAAAGAAAAAGAGGTGTTTTGTTTATAAAATGTGTGGTAGAACATTCGTTATTTTTTCGGTTTTTCGTTCTTTTTTGCTTTTATTTCGAAAAAATTTCAGAAGATGGAGAATATTTTTGGTTTTCACTAGAAAAGAAATTTGAATAGGAAGAGTATGAAAAAGGATACGCGCCGGCGATGGTCAGCCTGGTAGACCGCGTACGTGAAACCTACGTATCCTTTGGGATATCGGGGTTCAAAAAGCTTTCGGTTTTTATCGTGGTTTGAAATTCCCCGCGCCGGCGCACACTTTTCTCATTTCTTTCCCTCCCTGGAGTAAAGTATCTTTCATTTATCACTACACAGGCTTCGCAAAATTTCTGAGTTTTGCTTATATATCTTGCGAAGCATTTATAAACAAAAAATGAAAAAAGCGAAAGCTTTAAATAGATGAGAAGATCCTGGATGTTATTACGCTGGGGGTGTAATGCGTAAGTACTGTGGGGGGAAATCATGCATTATGTTAAGAAATGTCCTGAATGTGCTGGCATCAACTTGTTCTTAAACAGAGAAAAGGGAGAAGTGATCTGTAAAGATTGTGGTCTTGTCATTGAAGACAAGATGGTTGAGTTTGATCAAGAATGGGGAGAGTTCGATTCTGAAACAGGGGAGAAAAAAGGTCGTACAGGAGCTCCGATGACTTATACCCAATATGATCAAGGTTTGGGAACAGAAGTTGGCCAAAAGGCAGATTTGTATTCCTTTGGAGCAAAGGATAGGAATAAATTTTTCAGGTTACGAAAATGGCAATACAGGATTAGTACTGCTATCGAGCGTAACTTAAAGTTAGCTTTAGCAGAACTCAAAAGGGTTTCTTCTTATCTGAAATTACCTAAGTCTGTTGAAGAAGAAGCTGCAAGAATCTATACCCTTGCAGTACAACGGGGATTAGTGAGGGGGAGAAGTATGGAAAGCGTTGTTGCAGGAGCATTATACGCATCTTGCAGAAGACATGAGGTTCCGAGAACACTTGATGAGTTAAGCGAAGCTTCTGGTATTGAAAAAAAGGAAATTGGAAGAACTTATCGTTTTATTACACGGGAGTTAGGCATTTCTATTTTGCCAAGTAATCCTGCAGATTATATTGCAAGGTTCGCATCTTCATTAAAGTTGAGTGCAGAAACGCAAAGCAAGGCAGTTGAAATCTTAGAAAAGGCTCAGAAGGCAGAATTAACGTCTGGAAGAGGCCCTACAGGAATTGCAGCAGCATCTTTGTATGTGAGTGCTCTCATTCATGGAGAAAAAAGAACACAGCGAGAAGTTGCAGATGTTGCAGGAGTAACAGAAGTTACAATCAGAAACAGGTACAAAGAATTGCTTGATGAATTAAGTTTAGAAAAAGAAATTAGAAAAACAAAAAAGAAGAAGAAGTAAGTTACGATAAAAAAATTCATCACGGGGTCATCACCTTGGAAAAGGTCACCATCCTCAGGTCGAGCATATTAACATATACAGGGTGTCCGTCGCTGGGGGTTGCCCCATCCGGGGAAGCAGGACCTTAAAAATGTAAGGGACTATGCGAGAAGATGGTGACCGAAATAAGAAAAAAAGAGAAAAATAATAGAAAAAAGAAATAACATTGAAAAAAGATAAGAAATATACAAATCACATACATTCCGATTTTCACCGCGTTTTTTGGCAAAGGGAGGGGGTGGTAACTTTTCTTTACCCTTCCTTTGTTTTTTTTAAAAAAAAAAGCTTAAAATTCCAATGAAGATTATTGTTTTCTGATTTAAAGGTAGACAAGGATAAACTGATTCAGGCAGGATAGAACATGTCCCTTTAATTTCGTCGTACCGAAAGCTTTAAATATGTGTTAACACATAATACAAATAGTAAGGTGAAACTATGACCAATATGACTTTATCAATTCCTGAAGTATTACATAAAGAAATGTCAGTACATTCAGAAATCAAATGGAGTGACATTGCAAGACAAGCCTTTGAAAAGAAAGTAAATGAATTGCATTGGATGGATAAAGCTCTTCAAAAGAGTATTCTTACTCAAAAAGACGCTGATCGTATTGGTCATCAGATCAAAGCTGAAGTCGCAAAACGATTCAGATGAAACTTGTTGTTGATAGTAATATTATCATCGCTGCTTTGATAAAGGATTCAGTTACAAGGAAATTATTAACTCATCTTGATGCTGAACTCTTTACGATAAAAATTACAGAACAAGAGATTAAAAAATATAAAGAAGAACTCTGCAAAAAAGCAGGCATTGATGAGCAAACTTTTTCTTTAATTACAGAAAAGATATATGATAAAATGATTATTCTTGATGACAATCTTATTTCTACAAAAATACAGGAAGCGAAAAAAATTATGGATCATATCGATGCAAAGGATACACCTTTCATAGCAGCAGCTCTAGCAATAAAAGCAGCAATTTGGTCGGATGATAAACATTTTCAAAAACAAAATAAAGTGAAAATATACAAAACAAATGAACTGATATCATTATGAAAATAATAGGGAAAGAGAAAAAAAAATTATCATGTTTAGGACTTTTAGGTCATAGGATTATTGTCCACATTTCTGAAAACATATTTTCTTTTGTGGACAATTTCAATTAGTCAAAATTGAGTACTAAAAAACAAAACATTTATATATAATGGGTTATATATAACACTTATATGACACTTAGCAAATGGAGAACTACAAAAATACCTTCCTACTACTTCACCGAGATAGAAGAAGCTCTTGCTGCTTCCCAGCAGTATATTTCGGTTTCTGAATTCATAAGAACCGCTATTGAGGAAAAACTTGAAGAAAACAAAGCAGACAAAGATTTTCTCTTGCTCAAAGATCTTGTTTTCACAGAAACCAGAATAAAGCAAATTCATGACGTAATAGCAGAGAGGTTTCATCTTGATGAAAAAGACATGTTAAAACAAAACATACAATCGCTTATTGACCAATCATTAGACATAGACCTTATCAGTTTTCTAGCAAAGTTTATGAAAAATTTCGCTGCTTATCACCCCTTTAAAGATGGTAATAAAAGAACGCTTCTTGTTACGGTAGACACTTTTTTGCGTTTAAACAAAAAAAAATTAAAGTGTGAAGCAAGAAAAGACAAAGAAACAGAAGATGAACTCTTTTTTTGGCAGAATAGTACACAGCAAAAAACAGTAGAGCAAATAAAAAAATTCATAAAACAACACCTCCAAGAATATACTTCTAAAAATGATGTTGATGAAGAAATAAGATTATCTGTCGAAGAAAATAAAGTGTTATTAGAGAAACTTGCAAGATGATGGTTTCCTCACTTGAAGAGATAAGAAAGATATTACCACTCTTTTTGACATATGAGAGTATTGTCCTCATGTGCAAGTATAATGGTGGAAAATCTTCTTTGATAACTGACATGATTCATAGATATTTTGGAGAAGAAAACACCTATTATCTTACTTTTATTGATCAAAGCAAACCTCATTTTGTACCAAGGAAGAGCAGATTAAGCTATGGTCAAATGATTGAAAAAAAGATAATTATTTTTGATGAATTATCTGATGACAAAAATAGGGACGTGAGAGCATATCTTAAAAAATTAATAGAGAAAAATAAGGTTATTATTCTCACGAATCCTTATGGAAGCAGTGATGATGCAGAGAAAGAGATAGCGCTTTTCAGAAAAGAGGAAGAGAAGATATTGCCTGCCAAAGTACTGTATCTTTTTGTGAAAACACATGTACTCTAAAGATCAAAGGTCTATGCTCCCAAACATTCATAAACTCAGACCTTTTACCTTAGGATCATGCAATTCAGCACCATTGAGGAAGCATTGGAAGACTACAAGAAAGGTAAGTTCTTAGTAGTAGTAGATGACGAAGATAGGGAAAATGAAGGAGACCTGATCATGGCAGCTCAGTTTGTTACTCCTGAATCAATTAATTTCATGATTACCAATGCAAGAGGATTACTCTGTGTTCCTATGCTTCCTGAAAGACTGCAGCAACTCAAACTGAAACAAATGGTAGATTCTAATACAGAATCTGCACAATGTAAGTTTACCATTTCTGTAGATGCAAAAAGAGGAACAACGACAGGCATTTCCGCATATGACAGAGCAACCACGATACGCGCATTAATTGACCCCCATACTAAATCAGAAGACCTTGCACGGCCAGGACATATTTTTCCTTTAGAAGCTGAAGAAGCAGGGATTCTCAAAAGGGTAGGGCATACTGAAGCAACCGTTGATCTTGCGCGTCTCGCAGGAGTATACCCTGCAGGAGTATTGTGTGAAATTCTGAATGAAGACGGAACTATGGCGAGAAAGGAGGATCTTTTTCTTTTTGCAGAAAAACATCAGTTGAAAATTGTAAAGATCGCTGATCTTGTGAAGCATCGTATGCAGAGTGAAAAACTTGTTGAGAAGAAACAGATAATCACATTACCAACACCCTACGGAGAATTTAAGTTGCATGCGTACCATCAAAAGATTACCAATGGGCATCACATTGCACTTGTGAAAGGTTCAGTAGCAGGAAAAGATAATGTATTAGTAAGAGTGCATTCAGAATGCGTTACCGGAGATGTTTTTCATAGTAAACGGTGTGATTGTGGAGAACAGTTAGAAGCTGCAATGAAAAAGATTAGCGAAGAAGGAGAAGGTGTTCTTTTGTACATGCGTCAAGAAGGAAGAGGTATTGGTTTTATGAATAAGATACATGCGTATCGTCTACAAGAAGAAGGCTATGATACGGTAGAAGCAAACCAGAAATTGGGATTTAAACCTGATTTGCGAGATTATGGGAGTGGTGCACAAATACTGAGAGATTTGGGATTAACCAGTATTCGCTTGTTAACAAATAATCCTAAAAAGGTTGTTGGCTTAGAAGGATATGGTTTGAGAATCATAGAACGCATTCCCTTAACAGTTGTGCCTAATGAAAATAATAAAAAATATTTAGATACCAAAAAAGAAAAAATGGGGCATTTGCTGTAAGTTAAGCCGCTTTTCTATTACTTTTAGATGAAGTCTTCTGTCTCCCTGTTTTTCCTTTTTCTTTTTTTTTGGATTCTTTGTTTTTTCTATTAACTGCTTCTTTAAGTTTAGGTAAATGATGTTCTTCTATTTTTCCAGTTTTTTCATCAATAATATACATCGTATGATTTTCTGTTCTTTTTATTCCACCTTGAGGCACTACTTTTTTATGATCATCTTCTGACGCAATATATACTCTTTCTCCATTCTTCATAATTCTCATGTGATAATACTCTTTTCCTCTTCTTGTTGGCACTACAGTTTCTCCATAGGAACACAAAACTATTATTTTACCTTTTCTTTTAAGATGAACTATCAAATTCATACCACCATAAGCAGATGATGGTTCGACAATATTGTCGATTAAAACTCGCTCTAATGTTCTTGGATCAACATTTCCTTGCCTGCTCATATACTGATTAACTACTCCCAGAATATAATGAGAATCACTTCTGTTACCTCTACTTAATCCAATAACTGTTCCATTATGCGCTCCAACAATATGACTTAACTCTATAGGGTGATTATTTGTGATGTCAGATCCTCCTTGTGTTGCATAACGTGCATGCACCAAACTAATTTTTGTGTCTGATGGTACATGATCAATCATTTGTTCTAATGGTTTTTCATAGATCGGTGACTTATCTTTTTTTACGACATTTTCTTTTCCACCAAGATAATATCCATGTCCATGCCCATGATGCAATTTTTCTGCAAGAGGATATTTATCATTTGTAGTTAGATCTCCAAATCTGAAAGGATAACTATTGTTACCTAAAGCCATATCTCTTACATGATTATACTGTGATCTTACATCTCCTTGCGATAAACTTCCTTTCACTGCAATTAATATTGACATACGGCACATGTTATTTCAGATTCTCCATTCTTATCTTTGTATGATCAACAACTGCTCTTATTCCTCCTCTTTGATACACGTCTACAACTATATCAGAAGGATTTTTTTCATAATTAATTCTGTTTCTTAGAGCATCAAGATGTTTACTCTCTTCGCCTATACCCCTAAGTCCATCATCTGCAAGTTGCACCATTTCATCTGCTATTCTTAATAGAGAAACATTTCCCATATTTCCTTGCAGTCCATTCCAGATAGCACTTAATCTTGCTTGTTGCAAGACTTCATAACGTCCTCCTTTATCTTTCCATGCTCCATATTTTTCCAAAAGTTTCTCAGCTTCTTCTTGCTTAATGCTCAATCCAAGTACTAAAGCTGCAACACTCGTAATTGAGTCAAGAGGTTGATTTGCAGGACTTCTCACTTCTACAGTTCCATAACCGGTAAGCCTTGCTTCATGCCATACTGTTCCTAATAAGGCATACAAATCTACAGGTTCAGGTAACAAATCAATTTTTGTATCATTTTCACTGCTTCCCGGAACTACTCCTTGAGCAATTCCTCTTTCAAGATATTTTCTCATACTTTTTTTTCCAGAAAATTTACCCTATCCCAAAATAATTCTCTTGGTTCTCTTCTTCTATCAACCGTGTTTCCCCATACTTGAGAATTAGAAAAAAGAGCAATCAATACAGGAGCTAAACCATTATACAAATTGACCATCCTAACAGCTTCTTGCTCATTTAATGGATCTATATGCACTTGTTCTGCTGCATTAATGCTATGAAAATAAACATCGCCATCAGGAGAAGTATCATGATGCTCTCTTGTATAGAAACGTCTACTTAATGCAGCGTATCTACTTTTAGGAGCCATCAAACTTCTTGAGGGTAAGCTTACAGGCTGAATACCATAACCTAACAAAACTATTCCGCATTCTTGTGCGGCAGGAACTATCTTTCGCAAAATATCTTTTATACCTTCTTCTGCCTTTCCTAATGTTGTTTCTGGAGGGAGATTTAACTCTAAAGTACAAGCCCCAAAATCACAAGTAACAGCAAGCCCTTCATTTTCTCTATGGACCAAACCCACTAATTGAGCATTACCAGCTTGATCTACACTTCTATCATCATACTGTTCTCTCCAAACTCCTTCTTGCGCAAGTGTTCTTAACAATTTTTGATACGATTCAACACTCACTGCACTACCTAATTCATTTCCATTTGAGCCATCATACACTAAAGGAATTTCAGGTTCTAACCCAATAAGCCTTTTATGTCCTATTTTTCTTTCTACTTTGCTTCTTAAAAGAGCTACAACACTTTCTTTTGTTAGAGGTTCATTTATTGTTTTTGTCATTTTTAACCTCCTTTTCAGATGTTAAATCATGAGCAATATGTTCTCCAATAGAACTCAAAACAACTGATTTACCTTTTTCAGAAACAATGATGCCAATTCTCTTAAGTTGATTCAAATTATTCCAAAGAGCAGATTGAGAACAATTCATTTCTTTGGACAATCTCTCTACTAATGATGTAATTACAAGATTCTCCTCTAACTGTGAGATATATAAGAGAATCTTTTTTTGTTTATTTGTCAGTCTCTCTTTACAAATCTTGAGTATTGCTTCTTTAAGTTCATCATTTTTCTCAGCATAATTTTTTTCTTTTTCCATATTAACCACTCTCTAAAAATGTTCCAAATTATTTTATCGCGGTTTC
>JAGVYP010000060.1 GCA_018303205.1 Candidatus Woesearchaeota archaeon | reverse complement strand
TTTATTATGGTACAAACAATCCTCATCAATCCTGCTCCACATGGGAATGGGCCGTATATTGTTGCAGCAGATTATGCACAGGAGTTTGCTTCTCGTGTTGAAGGTTTTGGAGATGCTTTTCTTCTTGTTCCTCATATTTATAGAAAATCTGTTCTTTGTCCTGATGGAATAGCACGTTCTGTTCAAGCAAAAATTCTCGCTTGTGACCAATTTCCTCATTTGCGAAAAAGAATTCTTCTTTCTGATCCATTAGGAGATGTCTTAGATAGTTTAAATTATAGAGGGCAAGGGACATACGGTGATCGTCTTGCAACTATTCTAGCATCACAAAGTCGTGCTGAGCAGGATTGGAATAGATTGCTTAATGGTAGACTTCTGACGAGAAACCTTGATGGTGAGGAAGTTGTTATTGATGGTAGAGATGTAGCTATTGAGATAGGTCATAATCCTATTGTCCTTACTGAAGGCAGAAGAAAATATCTGACAACTATTGCTCCTTTCTCTCTTCTTATGAGGGAAGCTGAAAAATTGCAGCCTTCTTTAGGCTATGCTCTTCCTGATGTTGCTGGATTAATTGCTATTGGTGAGCATGTTGAAGCTGGGCAAAATCTTATTCTAACTAGTACACCATCTACCTTAACCTATAGTCGTGATGAACTCCGTGCTAAGGGACTCTTATCTAATGAACGAGTTATTCCTCCCTTTAAAAGACCTCAATTTGAAGACTCTTCTCTTATAGTTGATGGAGAATATGCTTTAGTTACGAGAAGTGGTATTGGAGGATTAACCGTTACTGCTTTAGACCAAACTATAACCTTTTTTAGAAAGGCTGGATATAATATTGCTTCTGGAGATGAAGGAGATGATCTTCGTGTAAGTCCTGGTGCCTTTGTTGCGCACCCACAATGTAAGTATACTATAGGAAGAATGGGTTTGAGTACAGTGTATGGAGCTCTTCTTTTGGGAAAACCTTTAATCACTTTTCCTTTTGATCCACGAGATGATGTAGAGATGTTATGCAATGAAAAAACGTTTAGAGCTTTAGATCTCGTTCTTTTTTATGAAGGAAAAGATCCTACTGTTCGAGGAGAAGAAGTACGAGGAAATATTCAAAGATACTTTAGAAGTCTAGAAGAGCATTTTGGAACTCTTGATGGTGTTACCTTTGGAGCTGATCTTATGGTAAAGGATTTTATAGCTGGAGGAATATGATAGATGAAAAATTGACAGAGCTGATGAGAGATTATTTTATCTCCTCTTTTTCTTTTCCTGAAGTTTTGGATGATACTTCTGCACGGATTCTTTGTGAGAGAGCTCTTGTTTTAGTATATACCTTTTCAAGAAATGAGGATTTTCAAAGAATACGACCTTGTTCAAAAAGAGCTATCTTTACTCGATTTTCTTTTGCTGATACTTCCTATACTATTGGTGCTTCTTATGATCTGGTTGGAGATGGAGAGTATCCTACGTTTTTTTCAGGTCTTGTTTTTCTTGGTTCTGATTTTGATACTAACGAGAGAGGTCATCGTTGGGGAGCTTATGCAAGTGAAGACTTTCAAAGATCACCTTCTTCATTGAGATATGTCTTTGTAAAGCCTAGGCAAATCACTCCCCATTTGCAGTCTGTTCCTTGTGATATACCCTCAGATTCTGAATTTCATTCTTTTGTATTAAAAGATAGAGTAGAAAAAGTATTAGCCTCTTTTGGGAAAGAGTCTTTTTATT
The DNA here is from genome assembly GCA_018303205.1 of Candidatus Woesearchaeota archaeon. GTDB lineage: Archaea > Nanobdellota > Nanobdellia > Woesearchaeales > JAGWAF01 > JAGVYP01. Next base: position 9,935 of record JAGVYP010000060.1, on the reverse strand, counting down.
TTCTTTTTCATTAACCCTTACTTTATTGGAAAAACGGTATAAATAAGAAGTGGAGTTTCTCCGGTATTTGTGAGTGTAATCTGCGTTTTTGGTGTAACTAAAAATTCTTTCTTTTTCTGGTTTTCCACATTTATCAGATTGCCATTAAGGATTCCTTGTCCAGACCAGACTATACCTGCAAATGGCTTATGGTCCGCATTTCTTGTCCATGAGTACCCTGGTTGGATTTCAAATGCTTCTCCGTAGAAATCATCAAAGAATATTTGGAGTTGTCTTCCCCATGGACCTTCTTGAATTGTTTTTGATTTTCTATACCAGTTCTCTTTAAAATTTGGATCTATGGAAACTTCCCAGTTTATTACTTCTTTTACAAAAGCTTCTTCATTTTCTAATCCTCGGAGTTGTGCAGTTTTCTTTTTTTCTTCTAATTCTAAAGGTGAAAGTTTTTTTCCTAGCTGCCAACTTGCAAGATTAAAATCATCTTGTGGTCTTTGTATTTCAAAGGTTGTCCATGGGCCTGGTGCATGTACTGTTCCTGGAAGAATTGTCCAGCCGTCATAGGCATTGATTTCGTATACGTTACAGAGTTCATACATTCCATCACTTTTCCCAAACATCTTGAGATTTTGTATGACCTGCTCTTTACTTACTGTAGGTTTTAACCCTAAGCGTGTGATTGTTTTTCCAAAATTTTGTTTATATGGGGGAACATCTACTGGGGGAAAAAAATATGCTTCTAGTTTTCCTGGTCCTTGTGCTTTTCCATTTCTTATTTCTCCGGAATGCACATGGCAGGGAATTGGCGGCACTTCTTCTGCAAATGAGAAACTTGTTCGAACAGGTTCCCCACCAATATCAAGAATTTTTGTTAATGGCCAGTGTTGGGTATATTCTCCAAGCAGTTCTTCTTGTGCAATATCTACTGCATCTTTGAATAATAACTTTTCTTCTTTCCCTTCAGAACCAATGAAGATGTAGGATAGCCCTTCGTTTTCTTTGGGTTTGTCGTTCTCTGCTGTTGTTTTGGACATAATCCACCATTCTACTGGGACGTAGCCTCTTTCGTCTACATATCCTACTGTAAATTTACTATTTTTTGCAATAATATCACGGCCACTATATTGATACCTATGTACAATTGCAGGCTGCGCAAAAAGAATTCCATTTTGTTTTTTGATAGTATCAGTAATAATTTTCTTTTGATTGTGTTTTATTCCTTTAATTGAAGAAAGAAGATTATCACTAGAAAGTCCAGGTATAACATTAAGTAAAACTACTTTCCCACCATATGACTCTACTATTTCTTTTCCAACAATCTCCTCTGCTTTGTAATTATTTCCTTTTGCGAGAATATCTGGCTGGATTTCTTGTATCACTTTTAGAGGTGTGAGTTCATCGAAGAGAACAATATAATCTACTGAGCTCATGCTTGCAAGTAATTCTGCACGGGTTTCTTCTTTCATGAAAGGCCGGTCAGGGCCTTTATTTTCTCGTACAGACTTATCTGAGTTGAGACCAATAATGGTGATGTCTCCTTGTTTTTTTGCTTCATTGATGAGTTGCATATGTCCAATATGAAGAGGATCAAAATATCCGTTTAAGAAAACAATTTTTCTTCCTTTTTCTTTGAGTTCTTTTATTTTTTCTTTGAGTGTTGTTCTTTCTAGAAGTTTATTATTTTCCTTTTTCCCATCTTCTAGAAGTTCTAGAACTTCTTCTCTTTTTACGGAAACTGTTCCTTCTTTTGCAACAGTGATACTTGCAGCATAATTTCCTAGTTCTGCAGCTTCTGCTAATGTCCCTCCACAAGCTAATGTTAGAATTGCAGCGCAACTGACTGTATCCCCTGCGCCACATACATCTACAATTTGTGTTGCTTTACTTGCGTGTTGGATGAGATTTACTTTGTCATAACTTAGAATCCCATCTTTTCCAAGAGTTAATAATGTTTTTTTCAGATTAAGCTTTTCTATAATTTCTCTTGCTGCTTGCATTATTTGTTCTTCTGTTCTTACTTCTTTATTGAGAAAACGCTCTGCTTCTGTATCATTTTGTATTGTTAGGCTGAAGTCTTTAAAATAGGCCATTTGCCTTCTGGAGTTGCCTAGAATAATCTTGTTGTTTTGATTTGCGAGTAGAACCAGTTCTTCTGTAAGATCTTTTGTGATGAGGCCTATTCCTCCTTTGTCATCATAATCTGCAACAATAATTGCGTCAACTTGAGGTATTATTCTTCTTAGGAATTCTTTTAGCTTTTCTTTTGTCTTTTCATCTACACCTTCATCGTTCTCAATATCATACCTTGCGACATGTTGGGTAGGTCTTTTTTTTCCTCCACAAACAATTCTTGTGTAGGTAGCTGTCTTTCTTTTTGAGGATATGAGAAGGCCTTCTGTGTTTACCCCTCTTTTTTTGAGTTCTTCTTTAAGGACTATTCCATTTGTATCTTCTCCAATGACTCCTACAGAAAAACATTGTGCATCTAATGCAGCAATACCGCAAGATATGTTGCCTGCAGCTCCAGGAGTATATTTTTTTTCTGATACAAACATCCAAGGAAGGTTAAACTCAGGAGAAATGGTTTCTGCTTCTCCATGGATATATTCATCTAGGCAAAAATCTCCAATGACTACAATCTTTTTACTGGAAAATTGTTGAAGATATTCTTTGAGTTTATGCATATGCTTGCACCTTTGTTCTCTGGTATTTTTTGCCGTATTTTGCATACCTTTCTGAAGAGATAATTACATTTTCTCCTGATGGTATTGTTCCAAACCCTGGCCCTGTGATTGGATATTTCACTCTTAAAAGGTTTATGATGTTAGGAAAGTTATATTCAGTAAAGAACTCAAAATAGGCTTGTCCTTTTGCTATGACTAGGTCTACGTTTTCTAGAAGATCTTTACACTCTTGGGAAACGTCTTCTATGTGCAAGCCAAAACAGTTGCTTCCTGTTGAGACTATTGTTCCATATCTTTCGAAGCGTAGTTCTTTTAAATCCTGTACTGTTACATCGTTAAGCATGGGACTTTCTTTGCCCATGATAAATAGATTAGCTTTTCCTACTTTTTCGGTTAATATCTCTAGTAAAAAAGTGTCAAAAATTATTTCTCCATCATTATCTGCAAGGAAAAGTATGGTCTTTGCGTCTTTTATTTTCTCCTTTAGCTTGGTCATATCATTGATTGAATAGGCGAAGTTGTGGATATCAGAGAATTCCTTTTCTAGTGTGTTTAGATCTACCTTGTGGACTAATGCAGCTCCATAATCAATTTTATTGCCAATAATTCCAGCAGCAACCGCTTCTTCAAAAGTATTTATTTTTACTTTTTGTTTTATCTCTAAAGCTTTTTCATTTGATTTTTCTTTTAATTCTTTATAGGGATCTTTTCCATCTATCATTCTGTAAAATTCTCTATACCAATCTGTACAAAATTTTGTAATTTCTGGATGTACCCACTTTTTTCTTTCAAAACGGATAGAAATATATTTTTTGAGCTCTTTTTTAATGAGTTCTGCTTGTGTTTTTTCTAGTGATGCCTGGTCAATAAAGCTATCTACAATATGAATATATGATTGAATATCCCGATCTTTTGTTTTCATGTGACAATCCTTGTTTACATCCGAGAAAAACGGTTTATAAAGATTATGAAATGGTGGCTCTGTAGAACACTTTTGTATTTTTAGATTGTAAGCCTTAAAAATAAATAATTTGGTTGGTGCTTTTTGCACCAAATAGCCTTTTCTGAAGAAAAATGAAAAAGAGCAAAAATATTTTTTCTATTAGTATTGATAATCTTTCCAAATTTAGGGTTAAAATCCTGAAAAATAGTTCTATTTTTTGTGTGCACAGCTTTTTTGCAGCGATAGTTTCTCCATAAACTCTCTTCAAGATAGAATTGACTGTTTCAGTCAAACTTCTTTTTCCTTTTTGATGATTCTTTGCATCTTTTTTGGCTATTTTTCTAAAAGTTCCTTTTGTTCTCCATATAGGAACATCGGGGTTTTTGATAAAAATGACTGATTTTCTTCCAGATTTGTAGACGATTTCGTGAAAGAAATCTGCATCGTATCCTTTATCTGCAAAAACTTTTCTGAAAAGTAAGTGTTTGATTTTATTCCACAAGGATTTAACATCCCTTGTATCATGTCTTGCTTTTTTTCTAATTTTTGCCGAGAGAATCATAAGATTATCTAAATCCATAAACATATTGAGTTTAAGAAAGTCACGACGGAGAATGGGTTTTTCAATCCTTTGTGCATAATGTCTTGATGCAAAATCTAGGCTCATTCCAGTTGCATCAATTCCGACATTTTTACATTTTTTTTTGGCTAAACTACAACTTTCAAGAATCAGTTGTTCCAATTCTTGAATTTTCTGCCGAGCAGAAAATTTTTGTAAGGTCGTAAAATGTGGAATGCGTTTTAAACCAATAATCTTTGGAATTTCAGAAATCTCCAGAAGTTCAATAAATCGACGGTAATCTTTACCAAAATAACTTTTTAAGATGATTAATTTAAAAAGCTGATGATTATTAAAAGTCTTACCAGAATGCTGTTTTGAATATAATGGAATTTGAAGTCGCTCAAGTAAAATCTGAGAAAAATCCACAATCCTTAATAATTTGTTTGTATTTACTACCATGTTTTCACCTCGATGAATCGACAATATTTAGGTGTAAACAAGGTTCTTAAGCCTTACGGCTTAAGAATTCTTATGTTTTCTACAGAGCCGAAATGGTATTACTTTTTGTTTTCATAACTCTTATAAAGTATTCTTTAGCTTTTAAAAACAGACTTTGGAGGATACTATGGCACATTTATTTGATTTAGAAGGAAATAGAAAAGATGTTGTGGGGATTATGCAAGATATTGCAAGAGGATATGAACCTCAACATGCTGAAACTTTAAAGGCTATGATGAATCCTGCAGAAGTTGCTGTTCAAGACTATGTTGATGCTTTAGGATTTCAAGAAGGTGCATGGTATAGACCTGCACACAATAAACTTGTTCCTGCAGCAATGATTGCTATTTGTAGGGGTCGTATTTTACATGATCCTATGGCTAGAGACTTGACTTATCCTTTTTCTAGAGATCTTGTTTATGTTGCACAAATGCATGATTCTGGAAATTCTCTTATGACTGTTGAAGCAACAACAAAGGGTGCTTCTTGGGAAAATGTTGATAAGAGATGGGCACATATGGGAATTGGTGCTGGGATGCTTGCAAAAACTTTGGGTGATTTACGATCTGGAGGTCAATTAGAAATGACTGATAGCCGTCTTGCAGAATTGTATACTATTGCAGCAACGCATGACTTTCCTTATTTGGGAGTACCTTTTACTGAGAAATTATTTGGTTCTAGCTTACTGAGAGAAGCTCGAGGACATCGTGATGCTGATAGAACTTTTGTTATGTCTGCATTAAGTTTCTGGAAAGATCTTATTGCGCAAATTTCTGATGGGAAGTATCAAGTAAAGGCAAGAGCTTTAGGGTCTACTGAAGGAGTAACCCCAGAGTTTATGCTTCGAGCTCGTATGACCTTTTTTTACCCTACTGCTAGGTATATTCCTACAGAGCCATCTTGTGGAGAGAAAATTGATCTTGAACAATATCCTTTTGATAAGAATTTGGAAGCATATAATGAAGGTGGAAAGGTTGAGGCTATGTTTACTTCTGTTGGGCAAAGAATTGTTGGTGATCAGTTTGCTCAAAGAATAGGAGAATTAGAGCAGGTTGTTCACATGGATAGTCCTCAACAATTTGGAGAACTTTTTGAAAGAGCTTTTGATCGCGAAATGCAACAAATGTTTACTTATGCACGTGAGGGGGCTTAATTTTATTTATGAAAATCATCACTTATGAGGATATTGAACATATACGAATGAATAAGAAACTTGTGACTACAAATGGAAGTTTTGATATTCTTCATGTAGGGCATTTGCGCATTCTTCAACAAGCAAAGGCTTTAGGGGATGTTCTTCTTGTTCTTGTGAATTCCGATTCTTCTGTGAAAGAAAATAAAAGTGATAAAAGACCGATTATTTCAGAAAAAGAAAGAATGGAGATGCTTGCGGGTCTTGCTTGTGTTGATTATGTTTTGATCTTTGATGAAAAAAAAGCTCTAGACCCTTTACGTAAGATTAAACCGGATGTTCATGTAAAAGGTGGCACTTATATTCCTGAACGTATTCAAGAAGAAAAAGATCTTGTAGAATCTTGGGGTGGAAAACATATTTGTTTAGGAGAAATTGCAGGATATTCTACTACCAATATTATTGAAAAAATCCGTGAGGTGTATAAATGAAGCTTGAAGGGAAAATTGTCCTTGTTACTGGAGCTTCTCGGGGTATTGGTGCAGCAATAGCAAAAAAATTTGCTGTAGAGGGAGCTTTTGTTATTATTCATTATGTGCATTCTCATGAAAAAGCTGAACAAGTTCTCAAAGAGATTCAGATCCGTGGTGGAAAAGGTGTTCTTTTTGCGGCGGATATTGCAACAGAAAAAGGACTGGGGGATTTAGTTCTGTTTGTTACGCAACAATTTGGAAAGGTGGATATCCTGGTGAATAATGCTTCGATTTTTCCTCGAAAAACTCTTTCTGAAGTTCACTATTCTGATTGGGATTCTGTGATTCATACGAATTTACGAAGTGTTTTTGAACTTTCACGGGCTTTAGGATTTTTGATGCAGAAAAACGGGAGTGGAGTAATTTTGAATATCTCTTCAGATGCAGCATTTCAAACAAAAACTGGATTGAATATGCTGTATGGTCTTTCCAAATCTGGTGTGCTTTATCTTACGAAATGTTTTGCAAAGGAATTTGCTCCACAGGTGCGAATAAATGCAATATGCCCAGGCTATACACTTACGGATATGTCTGGACTTCTTGAGAATCCTGAGAAGAGAAAGCAAGCAGAGTGTGTACAACTTTTTAAGAGAGTGAATGATGCTGAGGATATTGCACAATTATCGTTATTTCTTGTATCAGAAGATTCTCGAAATATAACTGGTGAATCTTTTACTATTAATGGTGGAGCTATGCTATGACCGAAAAAGAAGTTGATATCATTATTCTAGGTGGAGGAGTTGCTGGGCTTTGGATTTTGAATGCTTTGACTGCTGAAGGATATTCTGTTGTTCTTCTTGAAAAACAAAAACTAGGGCAAGGACAGACTATTTGTGCACAGGGAATTGTTCATGGTGGATTCAAATATGTTGTTCCAGGAAAATATCGCCAGGGAACTGCATCTGAAGTGAGGAACATGCCTCAACGCTGGAGAGAACATTGTTCTGGTCAAAGAAAAAACCCGGATCTTTCTGGCTTACAAATTAATTCTCCTTCTTGTTATTTTTGGTTATCAAAAGGTAGAGGTTTACGTGGTGTTTTTGAAGAAGCATTTTCTACAGTGGGAATAGGTCTTCTGAATTCTCCTCCTGTTGATGTAACAGACTCTGTCCCTCTTTGGCTAAAAAAAAGTGCAGCGAAAATTTATGCTGTTCCTGAACAGGTCATTGATTCTTCGGCTTTATTACAAGAACTTGCAAAATTTAATCTTTCACAAATATACTATTTTGATTCCGTTTCTTTTATAAAAGAAAGAGATAGGGTTAGAAGTGTTTCTGTTAAAGAGCAAAAAACAGGGGAAGAAATTACTTTTTCTGCACAAGCTTTTCTTTTGACAGCAGGTATCGGCAATCAAGAATTGGTTGAAGCTATGGGATATCCACAGACTGTTATGCAAATTAGGCCACTTCGACAGCTTCTTGTTTCAGGAAATGGGCTTCCAGAATTATGGGGTCATTGTATTGATGGTGGAAAGGCTGTTGCAAGTGTAACTACACATAAAAACCCTCGAACTGGTGAAAAAGTTTGGAATATTGGAGGAGAAATTGCTGAAAATGGCTATAAACAAGATCCTGAAGTTCTTATACGGGAAGGAAGAGCACTTTTGGAAAAACTTCTTTCTGGTGTAGATTTTTCACAAACAAAATGGAGTACTTTTGATGCTTTGCGAGCGGAAGAACCGAATGATAATTTGTTACCTTCTGGTGTAAGTATACGACAGATTGAGAATATTTTTGTTTGTTTTCCAACAAAGATGGCAATGGCACCTGTGCTTGCTGATCAGATTGTTTTGTTATTGGAAAAAGAACATATTGTGAAGACAGAGCATATTTTTGAGAGAAAGGGGGAGTTACATGTTGCTCCCTATCCTTGGGAAGATAAATTTTAATTAGGCTTGGTAATATTTCCATTTTTCACTAATGTATGGGGGGTGGTTGTTGGGACTTCTATTTTTTAACTCTCTTTTTAGTTCATCATGAGCTTAGTTTCTTGGAAGTTATTGTTTTAATATTCCCCCCTAATATACCCTCTTTGGTTAATTTAGTAATCCTTGTTATTTAATTAACTTTAAAGGACATAATAGTCTTATTTGTTAATAGTAAAATATATAAACCTGTTCTTCTCTTACTTTGTTTATGGATCAGTTAGAAGAATTGGAAATGAGTTTTATTGAGGAGTATGAGTCTGCACTCCTTTTACTTGAGCATTCTAAGAAGAAATCTGCAACTATTCTTCTTTCTAAAGCTTTGTTTGCTTTGATAGATTATATCCTCTTTTCTAAATATATGAAGCTTCCTAAAAATCATGCTGAAAGATTTAGAATTCTGGAACAAAAAGAGCCTCAAATCTATGAGCTTGTTGACTCTGTTTGGAATACATATACCGATACCTATTCAAAACCTTCTGCTGAAGAGGCTATACTCCTTCTTCAAGGTGTTATTATTCAGATTATTGCTTATGATGGAATCTTTAGTCAAAAAATTAAAAATATTACTGGAAAAAAATAAAAAGGAGGTGGTAGACATATTCCTTTTTGGCTCTTATGTAAAGGGTAGGCTCTTTCCAAAGGATATTGATATAGCCGTTCTTGAAAATGGTGTTGATCGTTTTGTTCTTAAAAAAAGTATTCTTGCGATTAGTTCTTCTGCTGATGTACAATTTCTTAATGTTGGGGACTATGATAAAAGTATTTGGTTGACTTTGTTAAAAGAAGGATATTCTGTTAAACATAAAAAATACCTCTATCAGCTTTATCATGTTCAGCCATCTGTTTTGTATACCTATTCACTACAATCACTTACTGCGTCGAAAAAAGTTATGTTTGCACGTGCAATTAAACATTTTAAAGGAGAGGAAAGACTTTCTAATCATGTTGTTTTGGTACCTATGTCTCTTTCTTCTGACTTTGCTGATTTTTTACGAACTTGGGATCTTGATATTGATGCACGAGAGTATGGGCTCATTCCTTTACTACGGAAAGAAGAATATTAATTAGGCTTAGTAATATTTACATTCTTCACTAATGTATAAGGCACGGTTGTGGGTGTATCAACTTCCCAACTTTTGATTTGTGTTCCTTCTTTTCCCAGAGCAGATATATTTTTTAAAACTTTAAGCATATTCTCAGATATACGAATATCTTTTAGAGCTTTCTTTACTTTGCCATTTTCTATGTAGAATGCACCGTCACGAGGAATGGTAGAAAAATCTCCAGTTTCATGGTTTTGAAAACGTGTGTACCAGACATTGGTAATGTAGATGCCTTTTTTTATCCCTTTGAAGAGTTCTTCTTTGCTATAATTCCCTTCTTTGAGTACTGGACTAAATGCTCGGGGAGAAATAAGGCCTGCATTTCCTGTGCTTTTTACTTTGTAACGTTTTGCTGTGGAAGCATTATGTAAATAGTTTTTGAATACTCCTTTTTCTACAATGCTTGTTTTTTGTGTAGGAGTTCCTTCTGCATCATAAGGAGTTGAGCCGTAGCCATTGGGAATTGTCGGATCATCGTACAAAGAAACTTGTTCGCTTGCAATTTTTTTTCCAAGTTTGTTTTTTAAACAGGACAAGCCAGATTCTACAGAGAAGA